>JAANWY010000116.1 GCA_018263655.1 Anaerolineales bacterium
CGGGGCTATGTAGGTCGAAATGGTATTTCGGCCCGACGATTTACCAAATCGTCGTACATGCCGACGATTTACCAAATCGTCGTACATGTCCCCCCATGTATTGAGCAGGTATCATCTCAGTATATGGGGGCTATGTAGGTCGAAATGGTATTTCGACCCGACGATTTACCAAATCGTCGTACATGCCGACGATTTACCAAATCGTCGTACATGTCCCTCCATATATTGAGATGACACCTTTCCCTTTTACAGAAAGCGCGAGAAATCATCTCAACAGACCGTATTCTACACTATCGACCAAAGCCCGCCAACTGGCTGCGATGATGTTAGTAGACGCGCCGACGGTGCTCCACTGCTTGTAACCACTGCTGGTGTCAATCAACACGCGCGTCTTGGCCGCCGTGCCTTCCTCACTGTCCAGAATACGAACCTTGTAGTCAATGAGTTGGAAGTCCATCAACTGCGGATAAGACGGCAGCAGTGCTTTGCGCAGAGCGGCGTCCAGCGCATTGACTGGCCCGTTGCCCTCGGCCGCCGTGTGCACCACCGCGCCGTCGATTCGAACCTTGACCGTCGCTTCAGCCAGCAGCCCGCGCCCCTCACGATGCTCGACGACGACCATGAAGTCAACTAACTGGAAAGGTGGAGCATAATCAGGTTGGGTGCGGCGGAGCATCATGTCAACCGACGCCTCGGCACTCTCGAAGGTGAAGCCTTCGTTCTCCAGTTCTTTGATTCTCTCGACAACCTGGGCGGCCGATTCCTTGTCCACGTCTTCAAGGCCGAACTCACTGGCTTTGTAAAGCACATTGCCCCGTCCGGACAGGTCCGAGACGAGGACGCGTTTATTGTTACCCACCAACTTCGGCTCGATGTGTTGATAGCTGTCCACATTGCGCATAACGGCCGCCACGTGGATGCCGCCCTTGTGCGCAAAGGCGCTGGCGCCAACGTACGCCTGCCGGTAATTGTGGGTCAGGTTGGCCAGTTCGCTAACGTAGCGCGACGTCTCGGTGAGATTGCGCAGTTGCTCGTCGGTCACACAGTCGAGCCCCATCTTCAGCTTCAGATCGGGAATGATGGCGCACAAATTCGCATTGCCGACGCGCTCGCCATAGCCATTGATGGTCCCCTGAACATGGGTGGCGCCGGCCCGCACCCCAGCCAGCGTGTTGGCCACACCGACGCCGCTATCGTCGTGGGTGTGCACGCCCAACGGCACGTCGATTTGCCGGCCCATCTCGCGCGTGATACTCTCGATCTCCCACGGCATGGTCCCACCGTTGGTGTCGCACAAAACCACGACGTCGGCCCGGCCTGCTTGTGCCGCACGGAGCGTCTCCAAAGCATACTCGGGATCCGCCTTATAGCCGTCGAAGAAATGCTCGGCGTCGTAGACCACCCTCTTGTCGTGGGACTTGAGGTACGCCACACTCTCCTGAATCATGCGAAGATTCTCATCCAGCGTTGTGCGCAGGACATCGCGAACGTGCAAGGTCCAAGTCTTGCCAACCACCGTGGTGACGGGTGTCTCGGCATCGAGCAGAGACTGGAGGTTCGGATCGTCTTCGACGGCCAGGTTAGCCCGCCGCGTCATACCGAAGGCCGTCACCTTGGCGTTTTTCAACTCCAGGTCCTTGGCTCGCTCGAAGTAGCCGGCATCGCGGGGATTGGAGCCCGGCCAGCCCCCCTCGATGTAGTGAACGCCCAGTTCATCAAGCCGGCGCGTGATCCGAATCTTGTCATCGACGGAGAAGGCCACACCTTCCCCTTGAGTGCCATCACGCAGCGTGCAGTCGTATATATCAACGGTTCTCATGATCGCCTCCTTCGCGAGCAGGATGACGCTTCTCGTAAGCTTCGATGTGGCGCATCTGCTTCTGCAAGTAGCCCAACTGATCGAGTCCCTCCAGCATGCAGTGCTTGCTGAAGCCGTCGACGGGGAATTCAGCAACGCGACCGCCGGGCAGCGTCAAAGTCTGCGCCGCCAGATCGATGGCGACTTCTGCCTCCGGGTCCTGTTCGACAAGCGTCAGCAGCTCCTCGTGGGTCTCCTCGTCAACGACGATCGGCAACAGCCCGTTCTTGAGCGAGTTGTTGCGGAAGATGTCGGCGAACGAGGTGCTGATCACAGCTCGGAGGCCCCAACCGAGCAACGCCCAGGGCGCATGCTCGCGGGAGCTCCCGCAGCCGAAGTTCTCGCCGGCCAGCAGAATCTGCCGGCCCTGCATCGCGGGCTGGTTCAGGATGAAGTCCGACTTCGGCGTTCCATCCTCGTTGCAGCGCCAGTCGGCGAAGAGGTTGTCGCCCAGGCCGGCTTTGTCTGTCACCTTCAAGAACCGCGCCGGAATGATCTGGTCCGTGTCGACGTTTTCGTTGGGTAGTGGTACGATTTTGCTTTTCAAAGTGGTAAAGGATTCCATGAATTCACTCCCACGATTGCGTATTGCGTACTGCGTATTGCGTAAGGCAGCGTCCGTCAAGTACGGAATACGCACTAGTTCATCATTGTGCTCTTTCATGCTGTCGAAGGTCTCCTGACCGAGACGTAGAGGGCATCGGTCGGGCCTGCCTGTGCGGGGCACGCAGACAGGAGACCTCGCCCAGCTTTATCAAGGTACTTATTTGGGGCTACTTAGTTCATCATTGTGCGCACATCGGTGACCGCACCGGTGATGGCCGTCGCGGCGGCCGTCAGGGGGCTGGCCAAAAACGTGCGTCCGCCCCTGCCTTGCCGGCCCTCAAAGTTGCGGTTGCTGGTGCTGACGGCGTACTGGCCCGGCTGCAGCTCATCGCCGTTCATGGCGATGCACATGCTACAGCCGGCCTCGCGCCACTCGGCGCCGGCCCCCTTGAAAATGCGATCCAGGCCCTCGGCCTCCGCCTGCTTCTTCACCTGCGTCGAGCCAGGGACCACCAACACGCGAAGGCCCTCTTTCACCTTGCGGCCCTCGAGCAAGCTGGCCGCCAATCGCAGGTCGCTCATGCGCGAGTTTGTACACGAGCCGAGGAATACGACATCCACCGGCTGCCCAAGCAGCGCTTGCCCTGGCCGAAGCTCCATGTAGCTCAGCGCCTGGACCAACGCATTGCGCTCACTGACGTCGGCCACCCCGTCAGGATCGGGAACGCGGCTCGTAATCGGCATACCCATGCCCGGATTGGTGCCGTAGGTGATCATCGGCTCTAGGGTGCCGGCATCCAGCGTCACCGATTTGTCGTGGGCGGCGCCTTCATCGGTTGGCAGTTGACGCCATGTCTCGACGGCGCGGTCCCAATCGGCGCCCTGCGGTGCATGAGGCCGGCCGGCCACGTACTCGAAGGTAGTGTCGTCCGGCGCGACCATGCCGGCGCGCGCGCCGCCCTCGATGCTCATGTTGCAAATCGTCATACGCTCTTCCATCGACAGGCCTCGGATCGCGCGGCCGGTATACTCGAACACATGGCCCGTACCGCCCCCGATGCCGATCTTGGCGATTAGGGCCAGGATGATGTCCTTGGCTGATACCCCGGACTGCAACTGACCATCAACTCGCACCTCGAAGGTCTTCGGCTTCGTCTGGAGCAGGCACTGTGTCGCCAGGACATGCTCCACCTCGCTGGTGCCGATGCCGAAGGCCAGCGCCCCGAACGCGCCGTGCGTACTCGTGTGGCTATCACCGCACACGATGGTCATGCCCGGCTGTGTGAGTCCCATCTCCGGCCCGATCACGTGGACGATGCCCTGATGCGGGCTGCCGATGCCGTACAGCGGAATGTCAAAATCCTCACAGTTCTGATCGAGCTGGCGAATCTGCGCCGCCGCCATCTGATCGCGAATCGGCAGGGAGCGATCGTGGGTGGGGACGCCGTGATCGGCCGTCGCCACCGTTTTGTCGTGCCGGCGTACCTGCAGCTCTTTCTCTCGCAAGCCCTGGAAGGCCTGCGGCGACGTCACTTCGTGTACCAGGTGCAAGTCGATGTAGAGCACTGTCGGGTTATGGGTCTCCTCGACGACGACGTGATTGTTCCAAATCTTCTCGAACAACGTTCGTGGTTTCGTTTCTGTCTTCGTTTCTGTCGATGTCATTTCGTTACCCTTTGCGTTAGGGACTCGGAAAGAAATAATTATCCCAACCTGCTCCCGCTGGATTGCCAAATCCAGCGGGTATGGCCTGGATTGCCAAATCCAGGCCGAGCGAAATGGGACATTTTATTTCTTCCACGTCCCTCAGTCTCCGGCGGTCGCTGCGGCCACCGGTGTCTCTCCCGCACCGTTCGCCACAGCTTGCGCCCGTTGCGCTGCCACCAGCTTGTTCAAAGCATTCACATACGCCTTGGCGCTGGCAACGATGATGTCGGTATCGGCCCCATAACCGCCAAAGGACCGGTCTTCGATGCCGGCGTCGCCAGCTTGCAGCCGTACCATCA
>JAANWY010000117.1 GCA_018263655.1 Anaerolineales bacterium
ATTGTCGGAGTTGTTCGCCTTCAGCATAGTCTAGCCACTGTTCGCTGTCTGCTTCGCTGTCTGCTTCGCTGCCTGCTTCGCTGCCTGCTTCGCTGCCTGCTTCGCTGTCTGCTTCGCTGTCTGCTTCGCTGTCTGCTTCGCTGTCTGCTTCGCTGTCTGCTTCGCTGTCTGCTTCGCTGTCTGCTTCGCTGTCTGCTTCGCTGTCTGCTTCGCTGGTCACAGTACTGGCCTCCCGTCATGCCACGGGGTCGCCTGCTCGTAAGCGTGAGCTGCACGCAGGAGTGTCGGTTCCTCGAACGGCCGGCCAATGAACTGCAATCCCACAGGCAGGCCGTCAGAGAGACCGCACGGAACCGACACTCCTGGCAGGCCGGCCAGGTTCACGCTCAACGTTAGAACGTCGCTCAGATACATCTGAAGCGGATCTTCGATGCGCTCGCCGATCCGGAAGGCCGTCGTGGGCGACGTCGGCGCCACGACCACGTCGCAAGACTCGAACACAGCATCGAAGTCCTGTCGAATTAGCGTTCGCACCTGCTGCGCCTTCTTATAATAAGCGTCGTAGTACCCCGCCGATAGCGCGTAGGTCCCCAGCATAATGCGCCGTTTCACCTCGGGGCCGAAACCCTGACCCCGCGTCTGGCGGACCCCCTCCCACATCTCGTCAGCCGGCACCGACAGCCCATACTTCACACCATCGTAGCGCGCCAAGTTGGCCGACGCCTCGGCCGGCGCAATCAGATAGTAGGTCGGTAGGGCGTACTCTGTGTGCGGCAGGCTGACATCCTCGATCTCGACCCCTAAATCAACCAACACATCCAGCGCAGCGCGTACCGCCGACTCCACGCCGGCCTCCATCCCCTGCACAAAATACTCTCGGGGCACGGCCACACGCATCCCGCCAAGATCGCCGTTCAATTCGGCAGTGAAATCGGTCACTGGCTGATCCATCGAGGTTGAATCACGCAGATCCTGGCCGGCAATGGCATCCAGGACCAGCGCCGCATCGCAGACCGTCTTCGTGATGGGACCGATCTGGTCGAGCGAAGAGGCATAGGCAATGAGACCATACCGCGAAACCCGGCCGTACGTCGGCTTCAGACCCACACAGCCACACAGCGCAGCCGGCTGGCGGACACTACCACCCGTATCTGTGCCAAGTGCAAACACTGCCTCATCGGCCGCGATCGCGGCTGCACTGCCGCCACTGGAACCGCCAGGCACCCGATCGACGCCCCACGGGTTGTGAGTGTCGAAGTACGCCGAGTTCTCGGTCGACGATCCCATACCGAACTCATCCAAGTTCGTCTTACCCAACAGAACAGTCCCCGCAGCATACAGCTTACGGACGACTGTGGCGTCGAACGGGGGGACAAAACCCTCCAAGATGCGTGAGCCGGCCGTCGTCGGGACGCCCTGCGTCGCAATGAGATCCTTGACAGCCACGGGAACGCCCAGCAGAGCGTTGTCTTCGCCTGTGTGCCGGCGCGCGTCCGCCGCCCGGGCCTGCTCCAAAGCCAGCTCTGCTGTCACCGTGAGGTACGCTTTTACAACATCGTCAACTGCCGCGATGCGATCAAGCAACGCCTCGGTCAGCTCGACGGACGTGATGTCGCCGGCTTGCAGTAACCGATGCGCTGCGTGAACCGTAAGTGTGTGTAGCTCTTCCAAAGACGAGAACTCCCTTGATCGACTCAGTCCAACACCGCTCTCACCTTGAACTGCCCCGCTTCAGCATCCGGCGCATTGGCCAAGACGTCTTCGCGGGACATCGAGGGGCGAACCTCATCATCGCGCATCACATTCTGTACGTCAAGCACCGACGCCGTCGGGGGGATCGCTTCAGTGTCCAACTCTTGGATCTTTTCCGCATACTCCAAGATCGCCGACAATTGATCGCCGAACTGATCCATCTCCTCGTCGGTCAAGCCGAGTTTAGCCAACTCGGCAACATGAGTCACCTGCTCGCGCGTCAGTCCCATAATCACCTCTGCCCAAATCTAACTTGCGCGACCCGCTGCCGGCACGGATGGCCGTGAGCGTTCATCTTCGCCGCCACCGGGCGGCTTGCGATACATCCATAACTTCGCAAGCTCAGCGGCAATGGCCGGCATCAGCATCAGCACTGTCACGACAATCCACGCATCAGCGTGCAAATATGTAGTGTTGAACACTGGCTGCAAGAATGGCACGTAGAGAACCAACATCAGCAGCACAAACGACGATGCTGTGGCTGCGATCATCCATCGGTTCGAAAGTGGTCCCACGGCCCACAAACTGTACCGCTCGGAGCGGGCAGTGAAGGCCCGCACCAGCTCCGCCATCACGAGTGTTGTGAATGCCACAGTCCGCGCGAACACGAGATCGTTCCCCGACGTGCGCAGCGCCCACACAAATGCGCCAACTGTAACGATCATTTCGATCACCGCCTGGACACTAATGAGTGTCCATAGGTCCCTGGTCAGAATCGGCTCATCGGGTGATCGTGGTGGCCGATCCATGATGTCCGGTTCGCCTTTTTCGAGCCCCAGAGCCAACGCCGGCAGGCCGTCGGTCACCAGATTCAACCACAGCAGGTGGATGGGCGCCAACGGAGCCGGCAAGCCGGCCAAAATCGCCAGGAAGATGATCAAAATCTCGCCGACATTGCAACTCAGCAAGTAGAAGACGAACTTGCGGATATTGTCATAGATGACGCGCCCCTCTTCAATGGCCGCCACAATCGAGGCATAGTTGTCATCGGTGAGCACCATATCGGACGTCTCGCGCGCCACATCCGTCCCCGTAATGCCCATGGAGACGCCGATATGCGACCGCTTGAGGGCCGGCGCATCGTTCACGCCATCCCCCGTCATGGCAACAATGGCGCCCCGGCGCTTCAGAGCTTCGACAATGCGCACCTTGTGCTCCGGCGACACCCGGGCGTAGACATCCGTCTCCGCAGCGAGATGCGTCAACTGGTCATCAGATAGCTCGTTTAAATCGCGTCCCGTCAAGACCTTGGCGCCCTGCCGCGTCAGGTCTAGTTCCTTCGCCACCGCAACGGCGGTTTCCTTATAGTCACCGGTGATCATAACCGTGCGGACGCCGGCCTTTCGTGCCGTCTCGATCGCGGACCCCACCTCGGCGCGAACCGGATCCCGCATCCCGACAAGCCCCACGAAGACGAGCTCCTTCTCTACTGAATCGGGGTCTACTTTCTCCGGAACCGCGTCGAGAGGTTTGTAAGCCAGCGCCAACACCCGTAACGCCTGCCCCGCCATCTGATCATTGGCGCGAACGATACGCTCACGCACGTCGGCGGTGAGGGGTGCCGGCGCACCGTTGTGATGATAGCGATCGCTGAGGTCCAGGATCACGTCCGGAGCGCCCTTCACGTACGCGAGGTGTGATGTAGACAAGTCAAGTATGCCGTGACCGTTGGCCACATCGTGAATCGTGGTCATTCGTTTGCGCTCGGAGTCAAACGGAATCTCAGCGACGCGAGGGTGTCTCGCCTCGAGCTCGTTGCGCACGTAGCCTCCCTTGGCAGCTAGCGCCACCAGGGCCCCCTCCGTCGGATCGCCGGCAAGGTCCCAACGCCCCTCATCTTCGGCTGCGTTTAAGACCGCGTCACTGGCGAGCAAACCTACCTGCAACAGCAAGTTCAGATCCTCGTCCTCACGCGGGTCGACAGTGTGACCGTTCCGCCTGAATGTGCCGGCTGGGCGATAGCCCTCGCCCTCCACGTGGAGGGTTTCACCATCCAACTCGACTTGGACCACCATCATCTCGTTCTGCGTCAGCGTGCCGGTTTTATCCGAGCAGATGGTTGTCGCGCTGCCCAAAGTCTCGACGGCCGGCAAGCGCCGAATCAGCACATGCCGCTCGATCATGCGCTGCATGCCCAGGGCCAAGGTGATGGTGACAACGGCCGGCAACCCCTCTGGCACGGCGGCGATAGCCAAACTCACGGCCACCATGAACAACTCCAGGAGATGAACCTCGTAGGTTGCCAGATACTCCAGCGGAGCAGCCACAAGCGTGCCAACGGAGGTATCGCGGACGACGCTCACACCGAAGACAATGGCACATACCACGAGGGTGGCATAGCCCAACATCCGGCCGAGCTGATTCAGCCGGTGCTGGAGCGGCGTTGACTCCTCTTCCTGCGCTTGAATCATCTCGGCGATGCGGCCAATTTGGGTCGACATCCCCGTGTCGATCACGACCCCGCGCCCGCGCCCGTAGGTGACGACCGTGCTCATGAAGGCCATGTTGCTCCGGTCGCCGATCTCTGCGTCAGGGTCTTGGAGCACGCCAGCATGTTTGGTAACTGGCACCGACTCGCCAGTCAGTGACGCCTCCTCGATCTTGAGGTTCGCCGTCCCGACGAGCCGGACATCAGCCGGAACGTAGTTGCCAGTTTCCAGGATGAC
>JAANWY010000118.1 GCA_018263655.1 Anaerolineales bacterium
ACGCCGAGTCCTGACTCGGCAGGCCTGGCGCGAGACGCTGAGTTCTGATACGGCGCGTCAGGTCGAGCGAGAGGACTTCTTGCATCCTGAACTTACGCGCGAGATCATCGGCGGTGCGCTGGAGGTATTCAAAACACTGGGGCCTGGCTTCATCTACCGGATCTACGCCAGTGCGTGTCGGTACGAACTGAAGCTCCGGGGGTTGGACGTAATGCCCCGCACCGAATTTCACGTTTTCCTGGATGACATTGACCTGGGGGCAATCAATCTGGGGCACCTCCAGATCGACAATCGTGCCCTGGTGTTCCCGGTAGCCGTGTCCAACGTAGATAGCCTGAATATCACGAATCTGAAGGCGTGGATGCGCTACCTGAACATCCCGCTAGGTATTCTCGTAAACTTCAAGACCACATGGCTTGAGCCAATCGTATTGCGCATCTAATTGTCGTCTTCCAAGTCAGTACCGACGCAATTGAACTGAACCCAATCCGCGTGTTCCTGCAAATCCGCGGTTCTTCCCCGCCGCTGACAGCAACATCAACGTAATGCCTGGAGAAGTTAACGATGGCGAGATATACATTCTGGTTAGTGGCAGGGCGAAGTGGGCCGAGAGTAGCGGCATTCTGGGCCTCGCTCCTGGCCTTGATGGTCCTGTTGTCTGCCTCCAACAGCCCGGCTTCGGCCTCCCCGTCCGCCGGCACCCTGCGGGCTGGGCTTCAGGCCGGCGCCTACCCCGGCGCCTGCGCCACATGGGGTCAGGTCAACGACGACGCCTTCGGCATCCCCAGCAACTTCGACAGCAATGGCGACCCCGTCGAGCCGCCGCCGGCCCAGCCCTACAGCAGCGAAGAGGGGTTCGAGGTGCTGGTCTTCAACGGCCGGCTCTACGTGGGTATGGAAGCAGACAACAGCTTTGGCGCCCGACTGTGGCGCACCAGGGCCGGCGTTGTCATCTCCGGCAGTCAGGCTGATTGGGAAGAAGTGGCTGCTGATGTGGCCGGCAATCCCTTCGGCGTGCCCGATCCGGTGCAGAACGATCACATCGACAGCCTGGCCGAATTCGACGGCTACCTCTACGCCAGCACCGCCAATCGAGGCAGCAGCACGCTGGGAACGCGCATCTTCCGCAGCCCGACGGGTGATCTTGGGGCGTGGACCGACGCCATCGCGACTTACGGCGCTGGCTTCGGCGATCCGCAAAACACCAATTTCAAAGACATGCAGGTCTTCGATGGCCGGCTGTGCGGGGGTACCCAGAACTGGGATACTGAGAGTGCAGGCCAACCCGACTGGGACCCTGGCGCGCAGGTCTGGTGTACGGCCGATGGCACCACGTGGCTGCAGAAGAACACGAACGGTTTCGGGGATGGGGCCAACATCGAGGTGTGGTCTGGCTACGTGTACGACGGGGCGCTCTACTTCGGCGTGCAGAACTACGGCGCGGATCGCGACAGCGGGGCCGACGACGTCGCCACGCTGTTTCGAACGGCTGACCTGGCCGGCGCTCCCGCATGGGCAGAAGTGTACCGCGGCGATCCGGACAGCCGGCGCGTGGACATCCTGGGCGACCTGAACGGCTATCTCTACATCTCCGTGCGCAGCACTGGCGGCATCGTGGTCCTGCGCAGCGCCAGCGGTGACGCCGGCGCCTGGTCCCAGGTGAACGTGGCCGGCATGGACGGCGACCCCAACAACTTCGGAGCCGTAGTGGATAGCGCTGCGGTGTACAACGGCGCGCTGTACGTGGGCGTGGCCAATGTGGCGACCGGTTTTCAGGTCTGGCGCACGGCCGGCAGCTTGCAAGGCGGACCGCTGGTCGATTGGGTGCAGATCGACGATAGTGGCCTGGGCGATCCCAACAATTACTACACCGAGCTGATCCCCTTCAACGGCTACCTGTACGCCTGGACCTCCAACTACTTCACCGGCCAGCAGGTGCGGCGCTCCAAATGCCCCATCTGCCAGAGCCGCGTCATCGATGGGGCGGGAACGTACACCTTCGACGGCGTGGGGGCGGAGGTCGCCTTCACTCAGGAGAACCTGGACAGCCTGGAGGTCTGCGCCTACCCGAACGCCGGCCACGAGGAGTCGATGGGTGGCGACTGGCCGGTGCGACGCCACTACGAGATCAGCCCATCGCCGGCCGACGGCGCCTTCACGGCTGATCTCACCCTCGCCTACACTGATGGTGAACTTGCGACGGCGACGGCGCGGGTGGAGACGACGACTTTCTTGCAGCGGTGGGCCGGCAGCACGTGGGAACCCTGTCCGCCGGAGCAGCGAGCGCGGGACATAGCTGCCAACACCGCGACCTGCACCGGCGCGATCGCTTTCTCGCCGTGGGCCATCACGGCGCGTTGTCCCAACTTCGATGGTGTGGCGGCGGTGAGCGTGGGTGACGTGCAGGTCCTGGCCGGCCACTGGCGCGAGCAGAGCGGCGATGCCGGCTGGGACCCGCAGTTTGACTTGGACGACAACCAGCGTGTGGACATCATCGACATCGTGGCTGGGGCGCGGGCGTTGGGTGGCGCGTGCCCGTGATCGACTGTCCGGCACCTTCTGACGTTTTCCTGACGCTCATCAGCCATAATGAGGGTATGTATAGTCCACTGTATTCCTCGAGGCTGACCAGAGCGGAGTATAGTCGATGGGCCAGAGAGACTTCACCATTGAAGAGACCGACGCTGACGATAAGCGCCGTAGTGCCTCCTTTCTCGTCCGGGTGTGGCTGGAACCACGCGTCATTGCAGATGAACCCTCGCCGATGCGCGGCTACCTCCGAAACTTGCAGACAGGCGAGGAGGAGTACTTCGCTGATCCGAGCCAAATTGAGGAGCACGTGCGTCGCTATTTGAGGGAGGGCTTGTCCGGTGAGCCATCCCTCGATAATGTGTCCGAATGTCAGGCATAATACAATACGTTAATACGCAATACCGCAAAAGTCGCACCAGTTGCAGGTGACCGGCACTTGAAAATCGGCTCAGACTGGCTTTTGGCGTAGAATACAGCATCTTCCTCTTCCTCGCAACCGCTCAGAGCAGCAATGCACTGTCTGCTGCTCTGCAACTGTCGGGTGTCGTGATGATCCCGCTCTGAGCACTCAACATCTGCTCCGCTGAACGTCCACCATGCACCGATCTTCACGTTCTGACTTGGACTTTGACCGACCTTCATGGGAAATTTATCCTCGGGCTCCCAAAACACGAGGATTTCCGGCTATAATGAACAGCAGTTAGGCTGTTCCATGCACGTTTAACAAATCTCATACAGGTCCGACAAAGGCAAACTCGCCGAAAGGCGGGGGCGCAAAGCTACGGGCCTTTCTCAGTGACCAGTAGTCAGTCAACAGTACTGATTATTGAACCACTCAATACTGGTTACTGAAGAAAAGGCTGCCGAGCTGCCGAAGACCAATCCAAGCTAAGGATTGAGGGCAAAACAACTTCCCCAATTGAAGCCGAAAATCTCAGGTAATTCAACGGCAAAACGGGAAGTTATTGAATCCTTAGCCTTAAGCGCGAAGCAGCTCGGCCAATTGAGCTAACTTCGCGCTTTTGCCTTTGTGGGCCTAGGAGGTCGGTCACAGTGACGCACACTAGGTTCGCTAAAATCATCACCGTAAGTAGTATTCTCGTGGGATTGCTCTTTCTGGCTGGGTCTGTCAACGCTTCGCCTGGCGGTGAGGGGCTGACACAGACCACGTCTGCCGAAATTGCTTCGCTGCCCGCTGGCACGTACGCCGGAGAGGCAAAGCCGTGGGCGCAGGTGAACGAAGGGGCGTTCGGGTTGGACGATCCGTCGAACCAGAGCCCGCCGTATTCGAGCGAGGATGGCTTCGAGGTGACGGTGCACAACGGGCAGTTGTACGTGGGCCAGGAGGGCGACAACCAGTACGGCGCGCGGGTGTGGCGCACCAAGGCCGGCGTGGGGGTGGCGCGCAGCCAGGCCGACTGGGAGCAGGTGGTGGACGACGCCTTTGGCGACGTGAACAACAACGACCACATCGACAGCCTCCACCCCTTTGGCGGCTACATCTACGCCTCCACGGCCCAGAGTCACACGGCTGACGGGACGGAGGTGTGGCGCAGCAGCAGCGGCGACCTGGGGACGTGGGTGCAGGCGAACACGGATGGATTTGGCGGCTTCTTGAACAAGAACTTCAAGGACATGGCGGAGTTCACGGTGGGAGGGACCCCGTGGCTGTGCGGGGGGACGATGAACTGGACGACGTACGCACAGGTGTGGTGCACGACGGATGGGACGACGTGGGAGCAGAAGAACCAGAATGGGTTCGGGGGATACGGGTTTGGGAAGGTGTGGTCGAGTGACGTGATGGGGGGGTACCTGTACTTTGGCACAGAGTGCAACAACTGGGGAGCTTGCCCTGGCACGGTGTGGCGGAC
This sequence comes from Anaerolineales bacterium, assembly GCA_018263655.1. Classification (GTDB taxonomy): domain Bacteria; phylum Chloroflexota; class Anaerolineae; order Epilineales; family JAANWY01; genus JAANWY01. The sequence goes on from JAANWY010000118.1 coordinate 4,404, forward strand.
GGATGGAACAGCAGACCCGGC
>JAANWY010000119.1 GCA_018263655.1 Anaerolineales bacterium
TTTTTCGGAACTTGTCGTCGCTCTCTGATCAAGCGCCCCACGTTGGGCGAAGGTCTCCTGACCAAGCCCGTTTCGCCTCGGTCAGGAGACCTTCGGCGATCAAAGCGGCCGCCCCCATTTTTCGGAATGCGTCGTCACTCTCGGGTCAGGCCTCCGGCCTTTCCCCTAGAGTCGCCACCAGCGTGAGTTCCTCACCAACACGGTTGACGCGCAATTCAACACCCTCTCCGATCTGCCGGCGCATCAAGACGTTCATGAACGGATTATCTTCGTTGATCGCCTCGCCGTCGATGCTCAGTATGACGTCTCCATGGCGCAGGCCGGCGGCCTCAGCCGGCGAACCCGCTACCACCGCCTCAACCCGAGCGCCCTGATCGACACTCAACGCATACGTTGCCTTGATGTCTGGCGTCACCATGTGAGCTTCCACCCCGAGATACGGCCGGCGCACCCGCCCCTCGGCGATGAGCTGGGGAACAATGTCCCGAACCGTGCTGCTCGGAATGGCAAAACCGATGCCTTGCACAATCTCCTCGGAGTCGCGCTCACGGCGAATCAGAATCGTGACCACGCCGACAGCTTCACCCTGCATGTCCAACAGTGGACCGCCAGAGTTGCCCCGATTGATGGCGGCGTCAGTCTGAATCAAGTTCTCCAGCGCGTATTCTTGATCTTTCGGGACTACCTGCCGGCCCAGACCACTAACGACGCCGGCGGTAACCGTGTTCCGAAAACCGCCCAGCGCGCTACCGATAGCAATCACCCGCTGACCTGGTTGGAGATCAGATGACGCTCCAAAAGTCACGGGTGTCAGGCTCACGCCGTCAACTCTGACGACGGCGAGATCTGTCAGTTCATCAACACCCACCCGCGTGCCGACCGCCTCCTCCCCGTTCGGTAAGACGACGCGTAGGCTGTCAGCGTCGCGAACGACATGCTCATTGGTTACAATATAGCCTTCACGATCGAACACAATCCCCGACCCTAGCGCTTTCGGCTCTGCACTGCCCTCGCCATCAGACCCCGTTCGCAAGTTGACCACTGTTACCACAGAGGCCAAGTTACGCCGCACAACCCCGGTGGTAACCTCATCAAGATCCGGGAGAGGCGTAGGGGAGGGCGTCGGAAGTACAGTCGGTGTCGGGGAGAGCGTGACTCTCGGCTGTGTCGCGGTAGGTGTGGCGTGCGGTGTAGGTGTCTCAAGCTGAGTCAGAGCAGTCTGTACAATCTCCATGTCGTCGAACCGCAACACGGCAATGGTTCCCAACATGCCGGCTACCAGGCCTGTCACCAGGCTCACGACGACGACTGTTAGGCATCCAGCGCCTTGCGGCTGGTCAAGCATAACTTTAGGACACTCCTGTGTGCTGGTGAACGAAGGGTATTATAAAAGGGGGATAGCGATTTGTCAACCCGAAGCAGGAATTCTAATTATGGCACGAATTTGGGTGCTGGCCGCATAAGAAGCATGCTGAGTAGGCGTCAGCCGTATCGAAGTGTGCTTCTTATGCGGCCAGCACGCTTCGATACGCCCACTACTCAACATGCTGGCCACCATAATTAGAATTTCTGAACCCGAAGTTCTCTGGTTGCCTGAAACAGCATTCCCCACTATAATATGCCAGTGTGCATTCTGACTGAAGGAGGTTATACATGCGACGCATCCCTGCCATTTTGGCCTTGACTGCTTTCTTGATCGCGACACTGATAGCTTGCGGCGGTTCTGATACACCTACGCCGCAGCAGCAAAGCCCGCCCACGACAGCTCCAAAGGACCCGGCTCCTACCGAGCCACAACCGACCCGGCCGCCTACACCTACAACTCAGCCGGCAGCGAATACGCCGGCCGGCGACTCGGAACCGGGCACGACAATCGAAACCGAGCCGCCGCCGGATGTAGTGGCAGAAGTCAACGGCGCCCCCATCCCCATGGCCGAGTTCCAGCGCCAGCTCATCGACGCCCGCACGTATCTACTCGGCGAAGGGCTGATAGATCCGGACACCGAAGAAGGCCAGGCGGCTCTGAGTGCCCTACGCCAGCGGGTCCTTGACCAACTCATCGATCAAGTCCTCATCAAACAAACCGCCGATGAAATGGGACTGACCGTCACTGATGAAGAATTGGAAGCATCGATTTCCAGTATCAAGGAAGACCTGGGCTCCGAAGAGGCCTACGCCGAATCACTGGCCGCCAACAACCTGGCCGAGGATGAATTCCGCAAGCTCCAGCGGCAGCAACTTCTCAGCCGCAAAGTCATGGATGAGATCACTGCCGAGCTTCCCGACGAAGCCGAGCAGGTGCATGCCCGCCACATCCTCGTCGAGACGCGGGATGAGGCCGCAGACATCCTCGAGCAATTGAAGGCAGGCGCCAGCTTTGGCGACCTCGCGAAGGAGCATTCGATTGACGAAACGACGCGGGAGGACGGCGGTGACCTCGGGTTCTTCCCCCGGAACGTCGTTCTGCCGGCGTTCGAGGAAGTAGCCTTCGATTTGGAAGTGGGTGAGATCAGCGGCGTCGCCGAGACCGTCTTCGGATACCACATCATCGAAGTGCTTGAGCGCGAAACCCGCCCTATCCCCGACAAAATCAAAGGAGGTCTCCGCCAACAGCGGATAACCAACTGGCTCGAACTCCGGCGGGCACAAGCCGGCATCAAGCGCTATCTCGAACCGTGAAACCACGATTGATAGAGTAACCAATGGATATCACATACTATTCGCTGCTGTGGCCCATTCGCTGCTGTGGCCCATTCGCCTGCTGTGGCCCATTCGCCTGCTGTGGCCCATTCGCCTGCTGTGGCCGGTCTCCCGACCGAGCCACAGCGGTGTCGAGGTAAACAATGAATATCACGTACTACGGCCACAGCTGCTTCAGAATTCGTGGCAGCGAAGGATCAATTGTGACGGACCCGTTTCAGCCATCGGTCGGTTATCCCTTACCCCAAGTCTCGACCGATATCTGCACTGTCAGTCACGACCATCCAGAGCACAATAACACCGCCACCCTACGGGGCGACCCCTACATCATCACCGGCCCGGGTGAGTACGAAGTCAGCGGCATCTTCGTCTTCGGTTGGCCATCCTTCCACGACGACGAGAAGGGTAAGAAACGCGGCCACAACACTATCTATACTTCCGAGGTCGATGGCATCAGTATCGCTCACCTGGGAGACCTCGGTCACGTGCCAGACCAGGCAACCGTGGAAGCCATGGGCGACGTCGACGTGTTGCTCATCCCGGTCGGCGGCGAGGTCACGCTGAACGCAGCCATGGCGTCTGATGTGATCAGTCTCATCGAGCCCAACGTCGTGATTCCAATGCACTACCAGACATCGGTATACGCCGGCGAAGCAGACCTCGATCCTGTGGACAAGTTCCTGAAGGAAATTGGCACGCCCAACGGTGCTACTGATCACACGGTCCGCATCAGCCAATCTAGCCTGCCGGAGGAAACGCAGGTTATGGTGCTGAAGCCCAAGGCCTAATGGACGTGGAAGAAATAAAATGTCCCATTTCGCTCGGCCTGGATCGCCAAATCCAGGCCATGTCCGCTGGATTTGGCAATCCAGCGGGAGCAGGTTGGGATAATTATTTCTTCCCGAGCCCTCAGTCGCCATGACACCCGAGTACTTCTACGCGCTGGTCGAGGAGGCCCTGGAGAGCCTGCCCGAAGAAATCGCCCGCACCATGGACAACGTCGACGTCGTCGTTGAGTCCTGGCCGACCCAAGAGCAACTGCTCAGTGCCGGCGTAACGCCCGGTCGGGGGACGTTGTTCGGCCTGTACCAAGGCGTACCACTCACGCGCCGAAACCGTGCGTACACGCTGATGCCGCCGGACAAGATCACGATCTTTCAGGGTCCGATCACGGCTATGCGCAAAACTGACGAAGCCATTCGCACACAGGTTCGCTGGACTGTAATTCATGAAATCGCCCATCACTTCGGCATCAGCGACGATCGGCTGCGCGAGCTTGGGCGGTATTGAGCAACGGTAGAAAGGGAAAACAGACGCTTCAGAAGCCCAATGCACACAGCGAGCACGTATCACAACCCCCGCGTTATCCAATTCAAAAACGATGCCGATCGGCGTGAGGAAATGGCGTCAATTGGCTGCCACGAAGCCGGCATCGACATCATGCTGGACAAAGCCCAGTTCTACACCCTGCGCCTAGACGATGTCCCCTTCGCGGCGGCCAACATCCTGAAACAAGCCCTCCTGTCAAGTGGGGGTGATGCCGTACTCCACCAAGACCTCTACTTCGGCACAAATCAACTAACAGACGCGCTCCTGGTCGCGACCTGGAACCAGTATCAGGTCATGCTACACCACCTGGAAGCTCACCCGATGGCCGAAGCCCGTACGCTGGCCACTGAAATCGAGAACACGCTGCGGCGCTACCAGGACTACCCTCCCGAGCCGATAGCAGCCGGTCACACCGCCCTTGAATGGGGCCGCAAAACATACATCATGGGCATCATCAACGTTACGCCAGACTCCTTTTCAGGTGACGGCGTAAGCACCGACATCGATGTGGCCGTACGTCAAGCGCGAGCGTTTGTGGATGCCGGCGCCGACATTTTGGACATCGGCGGCGAATCGACGCGGCCAGGCTCCGAGCCGATCAGCGCGCGGGTGGAAATGGATCGCGTGCTGCCGGCCGTGGAGTCCATCGCGCAAGAGACGGACGCACCGATTTCCATCGACACCTACAAGGCCGAGGTGGCCGCAGCGGCGCTGGATGCCGGCGCCCACATAGTCAACGATGTCTGGGGGCTGCAGATGGATCCGGCGCTGCCCCCCCTCATCGCCGAGCGCGGTGTGCCGGCCATCATCATGCATAATCGCAGCAAACCGAAGGACGCAGCCCAGGAAGAGCGCCTGGGCGGACGCTATGTTGGTGTCGAATACGAGAACCTGATGGGGGATATCCTGCGCGAAATCCGGGGCAGCATCGCCATCGCCACCGAGGCCGGCATCGATCCGGCTCACATCATCATCGACCCGGGCATCGGCTTCGGCAAAACGGTTGAGCAAAACCTGACCATCGTCGACGAGCTGGATCAACTACGCTCCCTCGGCCGGCCGATCTTGATCGGGCCATCGCGCAAGTCCTTCATCGGCTATACGCTGGATGCAGCGCCCGACGAGCGGCTGCCCGGTACGGCGGCGACCGTGGTGCTGGGCATCGCTCGCGGCGCCGACATTGTGCGTGTTCACGATGTACAGGCGCTCAGAGACGTCGTTCGAATGACAGACGCAATTGTGAGACGAATATAGAGAGGGTGCTAAACAATGAAATTCTTTCTTGACACAGCTAACGTTGACGAAATCCGTACCGCTAACGACTGGGGACTGCTGGACGGCGTCACGACGAACCCGTCTCTAGCTGCCAAGGAGGGCCGCGAATTTCGCGATGTTGCAGCTGAGATCCTGGACATTATGGGCGATCGGCCCGTGAGCCTGGAAACGGTCAGTACCGATGCCGAGGGCATGATGCACGAAGCTCGAATCCTGTCCTCGTGGGCACCGAACGTCGTGGCGAAGATTCCACTACTTCCTGATGGACTCAAGGCCGTCCAGGTGCTGCGTGAGGAAGGTATCAAAACCAACGTGACGCTGGTCTTCTCGACGAACCAGGGGTTGCTGGCCGCCAAAGCCGGCGCAACCTACGTCAGCCCCTTCATCGGCCGGCTGGACGACCGGGCCCATGACGGGATGGAGCTTGTCCGCGAACTTATGCACATCAACGACATCTACGGTTACGACACAGAAGTCATCACCGCCAGCGTGCGGCACCCGCGCCACGTCGTCGAAGCAGCTCTGGCGGGCGCAGACATCGTCACCGTACCCTTCGCCGTAATGAAGAAGTTGTTCAATCACCCCTTGACCGACGTCGGCCTCGAAAACTTCCTCGCTGATTGGGAGACCGTCCCAGACAAGGACGACATCTTCCGCGACGAGTTGGTTCCGGCCTAGGGGAGTTCCAGAGAGGTTTATTTCCCTGGAAGTCCCTAAAGTCGTCACTACGAACAGGATAGCGTTATTCAGTTACCGATTTTGATGGTCAAAACTCATCACCGCCGTCGGCTAAGCTGGCTGATCCACGTTGTACTCCTCCCGTGAAATCAGGTGACCGCCCTCGACATCCGAGGCGATGATATTGTGCTGCCGATCAAAGTGCACCTCGGCGTACATGAGGGTGAAGCATTTGTCGTCTAGCATTTCCTTGCGCAAGAAATAGGCGCCTTCTCCCTCGATGTCCGGTGACAGATCGTACTGCTTGTCCACCCGGATGTCTAGCTTGGCCTCACACTTGTCGCACTGGACATACAAGTGTATGGCATCGTCCTTTGTCTCTCCGCTAAAGAGGCTACTCAGTTTATCAAGGAGTCCCATTGCTGTTTCCCCACGGCTCTCACACTCTCGTTGCATCCAAGTAACTGCTCAGGCAATCGCCCGGCTACTGCCCTCGCAGTGCCTGAGTAGCTTGACAATGTTAAATTACCTGGCGTGCTGGGCGAAGGTCTCCTGACCGAGCCCCGTTCGCCTCGGTCAGGAGACCTTCGGCGAGCAAAAGGCTGTTTCTGAACCAAATTTAACATTGTCAAGGTAGT
>JAANWY010000012.1 GCA_018263655.1 Anaerolineales bacterium
ATCTTCCGTGTTCGCCGAGGTCTCCCGACCAAAGGCGGAAAGAGGTTGGCCTCTCTGCTCGCCGAGGTCTCCCGACCAAAGGCGGAAAGAGGTTGGCCTCTCTGCTCGCCGAGGTCTCCTGACCGAAGGCGGTAAGAGGTTGGCCTCTCTGCTCGCCGAGGTCTCCTGACCGAAGGCGGTAAGAGCTCTCCCGCGCTCGGAGGGTTGACATTTTCTTCAGTACATAGTAAAATGAAAGCAATCGTAAGCTAACTGAAAGCGTTCAAAATCCACCATGGTTGATAGCCTCAACGTCAAGGACCTATATCCTGAAGAGCGCCGGCGCCACATCCTCGATCGCATCAGGCAAAACGGACGCGTCTCGGTCAGCCGGCTCAGCCAGGCGTTCGGCGTCTCGGAGGTGACAATCCGCGCCGATCTGCAGGCACTTGTGGACCGGAACCTCGTCGTGCGAACTCACGGTGGCGCCATCCTCGCCAGCCACCGCTTGCCCGAGCTGTCGTTGTCGTTCCGTCAGCAACAGCAGATCCTCGAGAAAAGCCGCATCGGCGAGGCCGGCGCCGCCATGGTCTCTGACGGCGACGCCATTTTCCTCGACACAAGCAGCACCGCGTTAGCCCTCGCGTCACACATCAAGAATCGGCGGGAGTTGACCATCATCACCAACAGTTTAGCCGTCGTGCAAGCCATGTTGGACGCACCGGGCGTGACCGTCGTCATGCCCGGTGGCACTCTGCGCCGCGAGACAGCCTCGTTGATCGGCATCGATGGGCTAACGATGCTTCAGCAATTCAACGTTCAGAAAGGGTTCTTCGGGGCGCACGGCATCAGCAAACCGGAAGGCCTGACGGACGTCAGCGTTGCCGAGGCTGAAGTGAAACGCATGCTGGTGGGAATGTGCCGGCAGGTCATTACCGTGCTGGATGCCTCTAAGTGGGGGCGCGTCGGACTGGCTTCATTCGCCGACTTGGAAAACGTCGACTATGTCATCACCGATGACGAGGCGCCGGCTGAGCTGGTCGACCAAGTCCGAGGAATAGGGATCGAGGTGCTACTGGTTTGAGTTTGCGGGTCCCTTCACAACGAATTTGAGGATTGATCGAATTCTGCTTGGGCAATCGGACCCCATTCGTTCAATCCCTGAATTCGCTGTGAAGAGGACACTCGAGAAACGCGAGATTATTCCCAAGCCACGCACAGAACAGCTCGCCCCGCTCACTACAGAGTGGCGTAGGAATGACGGTACTCCACTTCGTTTCGTACCTGACTACAAACAGTATAAAAGGAGAATTGTCTAAATGGAAGCGACGAGAACGATGACCGCCGAGGATGTCTCGCCGGTCGTTGAAGAGCAGGCGTTAACCGAAGAAGAGCTGATCGACCTCTTACGCCAACTGATGGAGGTTCGGGCGTTTGAGAACAACATTCACGAATTGCTCGCCCGCGCTGTCTTGAAAGGGGCTTCGCACCTGTACGCCGGCCAGGAAGCGGTGGCCGTCGGCGCCGTCAGCGCCCTGCGGGATGATGACGTGGTCACCAGTACACATCGGGGGCACGGCCACTGCCACGCTCACGGCGACAAAGTGGCGCAGACTTCCGATGCCAAGCAGGAACACTTCAACAAGATGATGGCCGAAGTGCTGGGCAAATCAGACGGCTACTGCAAGGGCAAGGGCGGCTCGATGCACATCGCCGACGTGGTTCACGGTAACCTGGGCGCAACCGGCATCGTGGGCGGTAATATCCCCGTCGCCACGGGCGCCTCACTGGCGCAGAAGCTCCAGGGCACAGATCGTGTCGTGCTCTGCTTCTTCGGAGATGGCGCCGTGAACACCGGGAACTTCCACGAGTCGATGAACCTGGCGAGCGTGTGGGATTTACCAGTCGTCTACGTGGTGGAGAACAACCTGTATGCCATGTCGGTGCCCTGGGAGGAAGCAAGCAGCACCCAGGATGTCGCCGACCGCGCCTGCGCGTACGACATGCCGGGCGAGATTGTGGACGGTCAGGATGTCTTGGCCGTGCGCGAGGCCGTCAGCCGCGCCGCTGAGCGCGCCCGTCGCGGCGAAGGCCCCTCGCTGATCGAGGCCAAGACGTACCGCTGGTTCGGCCATTCCCACTCCGACCCACGCGCCTATCGGACCAAGGAAGAGGAAGCCGAGTGGAAGGCGCGGGATCCGATCAACTTGCTCAAAGTGAAGCTTCAAGACCTCGGCATGCTGACCGAGCCCGAATTCGAGGAACTGCAGCAGCAAGTAGAGGAGAAACTGGACAAGGCGATGGCGTATGCCGAAGCCTCGCCAGCGCCTGATCCGTCCGAGCTCACCACCGACGTGTACGTCCCCTTCAAGTTCAGCGAGGCCGACATCGAGGCTGAGAAGAAACTACGCGAGTGGGTGCGCCACAATCCACAGCGGCGCACGATCTCCTATGCCGAGGCATTGCGCGAAGCCATGCGCGAGGAGATGGAGCACGATGACCGCGTCTTCCTCATGGGCGAGGACATCGGCCTGTACGGCGGCGCTTACGGCGCAACTCGGGGCTTGTGGGAAGAGTTCGGCGACGACCGCGTGCTAGACACGCCGATCTCCGAAGCCACTATCGGCGGCGCGGCCGTCGGGGCGGCGATGGCCGGCATGCGGCCCATCGCCGAGTTCATGTACGTCGACTTCACCCCGCTGGCAATGGATCAGCTTGCCAACCAGGGCGCCAAGAATCGCTACATGTTCGGCGGCGAGACCACGGTACCCATGGTCATCCGCACCGAAGGCGGCGCCGGCCGCGCCATCGCCGCGCATCACTCCCAGAGCCTGGAAGCGCTGTGGACCCACTTCCCCGGCATCTACGTCGTCATGCCGGCCACCCCCTACGATGCCAAAGGCTTGTTGAAGGCCGCCATCCGCGACGACAACCCCATCATGTTCATCGAGCACAAGATGCTGTACAAGGAAAAGGGGCCGGCGCCCGAAGACGAGTACATCATCCCGCTGGGCGTGGCCGACGTGAAGCGCGAGGGCAGCGATGTGACCATCGTCACCTACTCGCGCATGGTGTTGCGGGCGCTGGAAGCAGCGGAGACCCTGGCCGATGAGGACATTGATGTCGAGGTCGTCGACCTGCGAACCCTAAAACCTCTCGACATCAACGCCGTTGTCGAGTCGGTCAAGAAAACCGGCCACGTGGTCGGTGTGACGGAGGGTTACGAGAACACCAGCTTCATTAACGAGGTACTGGCTCGCATCAACGAGGAAGCCTTCGACTGGCTGGATGCCCCCATGGTACGCGTGGCTTCCGCGAACGTGCCGGTGCCGCGCGCCGAGGTATTGGAAGACCTGGCCATCCCCAACGTCGACCGCATCGTCGAGGCTTGCCGAAAGGTGGTGAGCTGATGGCCAAGGATGTCTTTATCCCCAAGATGGGTCAGACCGTCGAAGAAGTCACTGTGATCAACTGGCTGGCCAAGGACGGTGAGAAGGTCGAGACAGGCCAAGAGATCCTCGAGATCGAGACAGACAAGGCCATCTTCTCCGTCGAAGCCTTGGCCGGCGGTTATCTCCATCGAGGACCGTACAACGCGGGGGACGTGCTACCGGTGCTGACCGTGGTCGGCATCATCGGGGAGCAGGACGAGGCGTTCGAGCAGGTGGCAGAAGAGGTTGCTGAAGAGGTGCCTGAACGTCCGAGCCCTGCTCTGGAGCCCTCGGTCAGTGGCGATAGTGCGGAGGCGCCGGAAGAACCCGAACGCATCTTCGCTTCGCCTCGTGCGCGCAAGCTGGCAGCCGAAAAGGGCGTCGATCTGGCGCAAGTCACGCCCACCGGCGGTGGCGGCCGGCGCGTCGTGGAGCAGGATGTCGTGGACTATCTCGAAGCGGCGCCCAAGGCGACGCCGGTGGCTCAGAAGCTGGCCCACGAAGCCGGCGTGGATTTGTGCACGCTGAGTGGTACCGGCCCAGGCGGCAAGATCACGCGCCAGGACGTGGAGCAGGCGCTCGCTGTACCGGTTGAACCTGTCGCGGCGCCGGCGCCCGCCGAAGCCGACGTGCTAGAGCGCGTACCGCTGAAGGGTGTGCGCGGCGTCATCGCCGAACGCATGGGGCACAGCGCACAGACCACGGCGCGTGTGACCCTCGGCATGGAAGTGGACGCCACGGAGTTTGTGGAATTCCGAAACCGACTGAAAGCGCGCGTCGAGGAGACGTGGGGCTTCGCGCCCGGCTACAACGATTTGCTGGCGAAGGTGGTGGCGACCGCGCTGCGCCAGCATCCGTACATGAACGCCCGCCTGGCTGAAGACCACATCGAGCGCCTGGCCAACATCAACCTCGGCATAGCGGTCGACACCGAGCGCGGCTTGCTGGTGCCGGTGATCCGCAACGCTGACAGGAAGAGCCTGCGCGAGTTCGGCGCCGAATTCCGCGAGTTAGTCGAGCGGGCGCGGGCCGGCAAGTCGCTGCCCGATGACCTGAGCGGCGGCACGTTCACCATCACCAACCTGGGCATGTTCGACGTGGATTTCTTCACGCCGATCATCAACCCACCGGAAGCCGCGGTCCTGGGCGCGGGCCGCATCTCCCCCAAGGCTGTGCCCCGCGACGGCGAGATCGTGATGCGCCAGATGTGGACGCTCAGTCTGACGTTCGACCACCGGATTACGGATGGGGCGCCGGCGGCCCGTTTCTTGCAGCACATCAAAGAGCGGATTGAAGAACCGTATTTGCTGCTAGCAGAATAGACTCAGCAGAGTAACCGTTCAGGAGGTATCAGGACTAGCATCCTGAGTAGGTCGAAACGAAGTGGAGACCGTATCGAAGCGACGTCCTGAGTTCATCGAAGGGGGTGCGGGTTTGCGACGGTTCTTCAAACAAGCCGCACCCCCTTCGACTGGGCTCAGGACGTCGCTTCGATACGACCTCGGCTTCGCCTCGGTCTACTCAGGCGACGTCCTGAGCGGCGTCCTGAGCGGCGTCCTGAGCCTGTCGAAGGGCCTGTCGAAGGGATGCTCCATGGGTTGCCCCCTGAACGCTTACTCAGCAGATTCCACTTTCGAGGAGTGGGGCACGCCCACGGGCGGCCCGTGGGCGTGCCAACTTCTTCTTCGATCATGAAATGCTACTACTCCCGGGACGGCATCGATGCTGCCCTTGCGCTCGAGTCAGTCTCGAGTCAGTACTGAAGCGTGGAACGCGGTATCTTGATCTGTTCTGCCGGCTGACGTTGATTGGCAACTTGGGGGATTCCAGAATTTAAAACCTCCCAAAAACCCAAGATTTCTGAGGGAAACAGGCCATTTTTGGGAGGTTTATTTCCCTGGAAGTCCCTTACCCTACATTCCGAGAGGTCCATTTGCCAAACTCAGAGTTTTGTGTTATAATGCTTGATGCCATTTACATTCGTTCAATTGTATCTTCTCAATAAGCTGGAGAAGGCCGTATTGGCCCCAAGATATTGAGAGGATACGTTCACTTGGCAAAGGCGCCAGGTTGACGTCGTCGTCGAGATCAGAGGTGTCAATCCTCTGATGCCTGCTGTACGTCAGTTCAACGGCCATAATCAGGACGAGTACGTAGGGAACCAGCCCCAGAGAGGTGGGGTCACCGACTGGAAGCCCCGCCGGCTAAGCCTTGCGGAAAACCCCCTGGGAGCCGCCACCCAAAAGGAAACAGTTAGTCAGGTGGTCAGATAGTCGGGTAGTCCAGCGACCAAACGACTAACAGACCAATCGACTAACAGACTAATTCTAAGTAGGCGTGGCCGGGTGACGACCGTTATACGTCATAGGAGGACAGTACCTGACGGGGTACTGTTGGATATGGGTGGAACCACGGGAGTATGCACCTCTCGTCCCAAGTGGACGAGGGGTTTTTTGTTTGGTTACACTCAATCCACCCCCTTCTGGAAAATGCCAAATTCACACATAAACACGTAAACACAAGTGAGGTGGGTCATGCGACGAATTCCCGTTATCCAACTTGGTGTCGGCAACGTCGGCCAGTCGTTGATCGAGCAGGTCGCCGCAAGTCGCGTCCGACATGCGGATCTGTTCGACTTACGCCTGGACCACGTCGCCTTAGTTGACAGCGATGGGGCGATCGTCAATCCTAAGGGTTTCAGTGACGATTCGCTGAGCAACATCGCGCAGGCGAAGGCCGGCGGCAGTCAACTCAACGAACTCAGCAACGGGCATGTTCAATGCGATCCGGCAGCGATCGTGGACGTAGCTGGTGCTGATGAGGCCATCGTCATCGACGTAACGGCCTCGCAAGAGACGATTCCGGCCCTGCTGGAAAGTCTCGGGCGCGGCTATCGCGTTGTTACAGCAAACAAGCTGCCGCTTACAGAGTCCTACGCTCTGTTCCAGACGCTGACGTCCAGCCGGCAACTGCGTTTTGAGACGACGGTGGGAGCCGGCTTACCCGTCCTCAGCACCCTTCAATCGCTCGTCGACGTCGATGACAGAGTACAACGCATCCAGGGGTCTCTCAGTGGCACCCTGGGGTTCATTTGCTCTCAGCTCGATGCCGGCAAGCGTTTTTCTGAAGCTGTGCGTGAAGCGGAGCACCGCGGCTATACCGAGCCCGATCCCCGGGAGGATCTGGCCGGCAGCGATGTAGCGCGCAAAGCGCTCATCATGGCCCGGATGCTCGATAACCCCGCCGAGTTCGAAGATGTCGAGGTCCAATCGTTGTACCCCCGGGAGATGGACGATCTCACCATCAACGAGTTCCTAGCCGAAGTGGATGCTCTGGACGAGGAGTACGACGAACTAGCGAACGAGGCGCGAGCGTCCGGTAAGCGCTTGCGCTACATCAGCGAGGTGGTGGATGGACACTGTCGTGTCTGTCTGGCAGCCGTCGACCCCGACAACCGATTGGCACATCTCCAGGGCTCCGATAGCATGGTCGTCTTTGAGACCGGACACTATCGGGATAACCCCTTGGTCATCAGCGGCCCTGGAGCGGGACCAACGGTGACGGCCGCCGGCGTGTTGAGAGACATTGTCGGGCTTGCCTTGTAGGAACGGGCCTCAATGGATACAATTAAGGTAGGTGTCCTCGGTGCGACGGGCGCGGCCGGGCAGCGTTTCGTGCAGCTTTTGGACGGTCACCCATGGTTTGAGATCTCAGCTCTGGCGGCGTCGAATTCGTCAGCCGGAAACAGCTACGCCGATGCCTGCGCGTGGCGCGTCTCGTCCGATATGCCGGCGGCGGTTCGCGATCTGGAGGTGCTGCCCGTTGAACCTGGATTCAAGGCCGACATTGTCTTCTCCGCATTGCCTAGCAGCGTGGCGGGGCCGGTCGAGGAGGCTTTCGCGGAGGCCGGCTACATTGTGTGCAGCAATGCTAGCTCTCACCGGATGGACTCGGACGTCCCGTTGATCATCCCCGAGGTGAATCCGCAGCACCTGAGCCTGATTCCGCATCAGCAGCGCCGGCGGGGTTGGGACAAGGGTTACATCATCGCCAACCCGAATTGCTCTACGATTCATCTGGTGCTGGCCCTGAAACCGGTCCAGGACGCCTTCGGTATTGAGCGGGTGATGGTGACGACCATGCAGGCCCTGTCTGGGGCGGGGTATCCCGGTGTCTCGTCGTTGGATATCGTCGATAATGTGGTCCCCTATATCGGCGGCGAAGAAGAGAAGGTGGAGACCGAGCCGCTGAAGCTTCTGGGGCGTTTTGATGGTGAAGGCATTGAGTTTGCCGACATCACCATCAGTGCTCAGGCAAACCGGGTCGCGACGATCGACGGACACCTGGAGGCTGTATCGGTTGACCTGGCCCAACAGGCTCCGATTGAGGATGTGATGGCTGCTTTGGGTGAGTTTCGGGCCGAACCACAGGAATTGGGATTGCCCAGCGCTCCGGAACGCCCCATCGTGGTGCGCCCCGAGCCGGATCGACCACAGCCGCGCCTGGACCGCATGGCCGAACGCGGGATGGCGGCAGTTGTGGGGCGGGTGCGCGAGTGCCCGGTGTTCGACGTCAAGTTCGCTGTATTGGGCCACAACACGATTCGGGGGGCAGCCGGCGCCTCGATCCTGAATGCGGAATTGCTGGTGGCGAAGGGCTATCTCGGCGATTGGTCGACGGCAGCAGATGACAAGGTCCGGCTATCGCGTGCGCTCGCCGCAGAGATGATCCAGCACGCACGCGAGAGAGCGCCGGAGGAAGTGTGCGGGATTGTTGCCGGCGAGAATGGCCACTTCAGTCGCGTATACGCGGCCCGAAACGTCGCTGAGAATCCCAGCGTGACGTACGAGATGGATCCGCAGGAGCAGTTGCGGATCTTTAAGGAGATCGACGAGCGAAGCTGGGACGTGGCCGGCATCTATCATTCTCATCCGGCGAGCCCGGCACATCCATCCCCGACCGATATGCGCCTGGCATTCTATCCCAGTGTGGTCTACTTCATTGTCTCGCTCATGCAGCCGGACCGCCCGGTTGTGCGGGCTTTTCGCCTCGACCAGGAGCGCAACAATACCGAAGAGCTGGAATTGGCAATTCTGGACTGATCACGGCTACTATCATCGCAGTTGGAAATT
>JAANWY010000120.1 GCA_018263655.1 Anaerolineales bacterium
TGCGCGCGATTTACCAAATCGCGCTACGGGCATGTAGATCGATTTGGCAAATCGATCATCCAGATGCGCGCGATTTACCAAATCGCGCTACGGGCATGTAGATCGATTTGGCAAATCGATCATCCAGATGCGCGCGATTTACCAAATCGCGCTACAGAGATGTAGATCGATTTGCCAAATCGATGGTTCAGGTGCGCGATTTACCAAATCGCGCTACAGGCATGTAGATCGATTTGGCAAATCGATCATCCAGATGCGCGCGATTTACCAAATCGCGCTACGGGCCGGAGTAATGTAAATGGCAGTTGAAAGTTCACGGATTGCGACGAAAGAACGAGGGTCGATGCAAATGCAAGAAGACGAAGAAGTGGTGGTCACGGCATCACCGGACGCCTACGTGCTGCCAACGATGGTGCTGATGCTGGGCGCGATGCTGCTCGTCGTGTCGATTTTCTTCCCTTATTGGGGGCTGACGCTGCATGCGCCGCAGTATCCGGACGGCCTGAACGTGGAACTCTACGTCAATAAGATGGCGGGCGACGTCCAGGAAATCAATGGTCTCAATCACTACATCGGCATGCCGAAGCTGGAGGAAGCCGGCAAACTGGAGCGCTCCTTCTCCTGGCTTGCTATCGGCGCTCTGGCACTGCTGCTGATGGCCGCCGTCTTCATCCACAACCAGTGGGCGGCGGTGCTGGCGTTGCCGGCGCTGTTGTATCCCCTGATCTTCCTGGCCGATCTGTTCTACTGGCTCTACACCTTCGGCCACAACCTGGATCCGACAGCGGCGCTGTCCAGCTCCATCGAGCCCTTCACGCCGACGCTGCTGGGCACCGGCGTCATCGGCCAGTTCAAGACCACGGCTATGGTGGACACGGGCTTTTACCTGGCGATTTTGGGGTCGTTCGTTATTCTGGTCGGGCTATACTTCCATCGCGAGGCGTACAAGCCCTTGCAGGAAGTGGTGGGCGAGCAAGGAGCGTAACCACCAACCTATGGGGAAGCTCCTCAGTATTGAGTCATCGACGGTGGACGAACGACCAAGGACGAGGGAGGGCTTTCTCGACGTGTCGGGAGGCTGGCCGTCGCCAGTCGGAAACAGAACGAAGCTCGCTCTCCTGATCTGTCTAATTGTCGTGGTGTTGCTGGGGCCGCCGGCACATGCCGCGTCCCCACAAGGCGAGTCCCTCGTCGTGTCACCGGCCGGCCCTTACACTACTATCGCTGAGGCGTTGGTCGACGCCCAAGCCGGCGACCGCATCGAGGTACACAGCGGTACGTACGCCGGCCCGCTCACCATCGACAAATCGGTCGCGTTGATCGGTGTGGACGAGGCCGTGATCGACGGCGGTGGCGACGACAGCGTCGTCACGGTCACGGCGCCCGACGTGCGGATCGAAGGCTTCGTGATTCGCAACAGCGGCGACAGCCTGGACCGCGAGGATGCCGGCATCGTCCTGCAGAAAAGCCCGCGTGCCACCATCGTCAACAACCGCATCGAGAACACGCTGTTCGGTGTGTACGCCAAAAACGCGCCAGAGACCGAGCTGCGCGGGAACGAGATTATTGGGATGGACTTGCCGTTGCCACGCCGAGGTGATGGGATTCGTTTCTGGGAAAGCCCCAACAGCCTGATCGCAGAAAATCAGGTGCGCGCCACGCGGGACTGCATCCTGTGGTTCTCCGACGGCACCACCGTGCGGGACAACGATATCCGCGACGGACGCTACGGCCTGCACCTGATGTACGACAACGACATCGTGATCGCCGGCAATACCCTGGCAGACAACAGCGTCGGCGCCTTCCTGATGTACAGCCGGCGCGTCACGCTGCGTGAGAACATTTTCCGCAGCAACCGCGGCCCCAGCGGCTACGGGGTGGGACTTAAGGACATGGATCGGGTGATTGGCGAGGACAATCTCTTCGTCAGCAACCGAGTCGGGATGTATCTGGACAACTCGCCCTGGTCCATCGACGTGTACGACGAGTTTCGGCACAACGCCTTCGCCTACAACGACATCGGGGCTTCGTTCCAGCCGGCCGTGAAGCGCAACATCTTCACCGAGAACACGTTTCTCGAAAACATGCAGCAGGTCAGCGTACGCGGTGGTGGGCAGTTAGAAGGAAATGATTTTACGGTCGAGGGACAGGGCAATTTCTGGAGCGATTACACCGGCTACGACGCCAACGGCGATGGTCTCGGCGACCTGGCCTATCAACCCCGCAGCCTGTTCGAGAGTCTGCTGGACCGACACTCGTCGCTGCGGTTGTTCCTGATGAGCCCCGCGCAGCAGGCCATCGATATGGCGAGCAAGGCTTTTCCCATCATGCGCCCCGAGCCGAAGCTCACCGACTCAGCGCCGCTGATGTCGCCGGTGCTGCCGGCCATCGCGGCTACAACGCCTCCTTCGCCGGTACCAATGCTGGCGGTGTCGAGCGGCGTCGTACTTCTGGTTCTGCTCGTTTTTGGCCTGATTCGGTGGCAGCCGGCGCTGGACAAACGAAAAGACACCAGGTTTTTCTCTTCCGAACTGTCAGACGCTCAGCCACGTGCGAATGTCAAGCAGATTGGAGTCGGTTCCGTTGCAGTCAAAAACCTGGTGTCTGTATCTGAAGAGGATGAATGCATGATCGAGATTCAAGGTTTGACGAAGCGGTTCGGGGACTTCACGGCGGTCGACGATTTCGACCTCACAGTGCGGCCTGGCGAGGCCGTGGCGCTGTGGGGGCCGAATGGCGCCGGCAAGACCACCATCATCAAATGCCTGCTGGGGCTCCTGAATTCCGAAGGCACTATCATCGTCAACGGCCACGACTTGGAGAGTGCTGGCAAAGCGGTTCGCCGTTCGCTGGGCTACGTGCCGCAGGAGCTGGCGCTCTACGCCGATCTCACCGCCCGCGAGTCGGTCAAATTCTACGCGCGCCTGAAGGATGTTCCGCTCGATCGAGCCGATCGGGTCCTGGCCGACGTCGGGCTCGCCGAGCATGCCAGCAAGCGCGTGGCGGCGCTGTCCGGCGGCATGAAACAACGCCTGGCGCTGGGCTTGGCCCTGCTGGCCAATCCACCGTTGCTGATCCTCGACGAGCCTACGTCCAACTTGGATGCGCGGGCCCGCGACGATTTCCTGGATCTGTTAGTTGACCTGAAGCAGCAGGGCAAGACGATGCTCTTCACTTCGCACCGGCTGGAGGAAGTCGAAACGCTGGCGGACCGTGTGCTGGCGTTGGAGCAGGGCCGCGTGCGCGTCGAGTGCACGCCGCGCGAGCTGGCTACGGAACTCGGGTTGCACGTCACGCTGAAGGTCTACCTCCCCGACGCCGACGTCGATCACGCGTTGGCGACGCTGGAAGCGCAGGGATTTACCGCTGGCCGCAACGGGGCCGGCGTGCGTGTGCGCGTCACCCCGACAGAGAAGGCGGCTCCCATCCAGGCGCTGTCGCGAGCCAACATCACGGTGGAGAACTTCGAGATCGAGAATGGGGTGTGGAACTAGCCTCGCCGCCGCGAGTTCCAGGCGGCCAAACAACAGCCGCCTTCCACCCCTCGATAAACTCGGGACGTCGCTCACGGCTACGATTTTCGCCACTCCCACTGGGAGTTCCGCAGCTTGAGCTCGAAGAGCAGCGAAATTCGTAGCCCAGAGCGACGTCCTGAGCTCGTCGAAGGGTGGAGTGCTGTTTGCGGAACTCTGGGCGGTGGACGGGTAAGCAAAGCCCCAATTGTTTTTGAACCTTCATCATTTCGGTAGCCTGAAGAGGAACGAGAAACGAAATGGAACTGAGAGTCATCACCACACTGCTGCAAAAAGAGTTTCGCGATTCACTGCGCAACCGCTGGTTTCTGCTGTACACCATCGCTTTCGGGGCCCTGTCGCTGGGCCTATCGTACTTCTCGCTGTCGGGCGTCGGCCTCTACGGCTTCGCCGGCTTCGGTAAGACCGCCGCCAGCCTGATCAACCTGGTACTCCTCATCGTGCCCCTCATGGCGCTCACCATCGGCGCCGGCAGCCTGGCCGGCGAGCGCGAACACAGCACGCTGTCGTATTTGCTGGCCCAGCCGGTGAACCGCACCGAAGTCTTGCTGGGCAAGTACCTCGGCTTGGCATTGGCGCTGCTGGCGAGCCTGGGCCTGGGATTTGGCGTCTCGGGTATCGCCATCGCCCTGCGCGGCGGTGGCACGGACGCCGGCAGCTACGTCCAGATCATCAGCCTGGCCTACCTGCTGGCCCTCACCATGCTGAGCCTTGGTTTCTTGATTTCGACGCTGACGAGTAGAACCAGCGTGGCGGCCGGC
Source organism: Anaerolineales bacterium (assembly GCA_018263655.1). Classification (GTDB taxonomy): domain Bacteria; phylum Chloroflexota; class Anaerolineae; order Epilineales; family JAANWY01; genus JAANWY01. The sequence continues at coordinate 4,295 of JAANWY010000120.1, forward strand.
ATCGCCCTCTTCGTCTGGCTGGGCCTCGTCTTCTTCGGCGACCTGGGCCTGATGGGCACCGCGCTGGTGATGAAGCTGGAGATCGGCAAGCTGTTTACGCTGGCGCTGATCAACCCGCTGCAGGTGTTCAAGATGGCGGCCATAAGCGGCATTCATGCGACGCTGGACGTGCTAGGGCCGGCCGGCGTCTACGCCGTGCGCACCTACGGCGACACCCTCATCGTCATTTTCTTAGCCATGATGACGATCTGGATCGTGTTGCCGCTTCTCGCTTCGTACGCCATCTTTACGACACGAACCGAGGTTTAGTTTCCAGCAACCAGTATTCAGTAACCAGTGAACAGTCAATGTCATTAAGTTAGCGCTCTGGCTGGTCGCCGCTTCGCCTACAGACCGAGCCAGGGGCGCGGTCGGGAGACCGGCCCCAGCTTATCTTGATGACATTGACTGTACACTGATCACTGAAACAGGAGAAGGACATGTCACACGAGAAACTTGTTGCTGTCAGTCTGGTGGCACTGACCGTGATCCTGGCCCTCGCAGCATGTGGTGGCGGGCAAGCCAAGATCGAGCCGCCCACCATTTACTACGGCGAGGACGTCTGCGATCACTGCAACATGATCATCAACGATGAGCGCTTCGCCGCTGCGACGATCGTCGAGGTAGAGCCGGGACGCACCGACAGCCGGATCTTCGACGATATTGGTGGGATGTTCCTGTACCACGATGAGCACCCCGATTTGAGAGTGTTGGCGCGCTACGTGCACGACTACGAGACCAAGGAGTGGATCAATGCCGAGGAGGCCTACTTCGTGCACAGCAGTGAGGTTCATTCGCCGATGAATCACGGCGTTATCGCTTGCAAGACCCCGGACGAAGCCGATCGCCTGGCTGAAGAGTTCAACGGCGAGGTGGTAGACTACGATGGCCTGGTGGCTCTAGCCGACGCCGGCACCTTCGCCGGCCCGCGCATGAAGATGGACATGGAAGACACAGGCGAGAATCAGTGACTCCAGGGTCTAGCGATATGCGAAGCGCTGATTTCTACGACCGGCTGGCGTCGGTGTTCGACGCCATGACGGACTGGGAATCGCGCCTCCAGTACGAAGGTCCGTTCCTGCAACGGCTATTCGAAACACACGGTGTCCATTCGGTTCTCGATGCAGCCTGTGGCACCGGCGGTCACACGTTGGCCTTCGCGGACTGGGGGCTGCGGGCCGCTGGAAGCGACCAGAGCTCGGCTATGATCGAGTGCGCTCGGGCCAAGGCCCAGGCGCAGAACCTGAACGTGTCGTTCGTCGTCGCTGGTCTGGCCGACCTCACAACCCATTTCCCGGGGCCCTTCGACCAGGCTCAGGATGGACCCTTCGATGCAGTTGTGTGCCTGGGCAATTCACTGCCCCACCTGCTGTCGAATGCAGAACTGGACGCCGGCCTGGCGGGTCTGATGTCGGTACTGCGCTCGGGTGGTTTGCTGATCCTGCACAACCTGAACTACGACAAACGCTGGCGCGAACAGCCCCGCTTCTTCGCCGTCGATAACGACTGCGTCGACGGGCACGAGGTGCTGGTGTGGCGCTTCGCTGATTATCACGCCGGCACGGAGCGCATCACCTTCCACATCGCCGTCTTCGAGAAGAAAGATGGAGGCTGGGATGTCGACGTTATCAGCACCCCGCAGCGCCCGCTATTTTGGATTGATCTCCGTCGCCGACTGAGCGAAGCCGGCATGACTGACATCACGGCCTATGGCAACTTGACCGGCGAATTATTCGACCTTCAAGGTTCCTCAGATCTGGTTATCACGGCCACGAAACCTTGAGCATTACAGAATCCCAAAGTTGGGTGGCTATCGCCTTGACCATCGTGCCGGTTCGTGGGCCGGCGCAGAGTTTTTCTATGCTCGTCTTTCTATGCTCGTCGAGGGTCTCCTAATATGCTCGTCGAGGGTCTCCTAATATGCTCGTCGAGGGTCTCCTGACCGAGACGTAAGGGGCATCGAGACCGCACACGGCTTGGGAGACCTCGCCGAGCTTTATGACTGATGAGCGGCGGACCGGTTTGGATCAGAGGCCTAGGATGATGTAAAATACAGGTAACTACTCAGGCTGTCGCCCGGCTACCACCCTCGCAGTTGAGAAATGCGGAAAAATGGGGTCGGTGGGGCGGCCGCCCCACCGACCCCATTTTTCCGGTCTCTTCTTGTGTAGGCACGAAGTGCCTGAGTAGTCACGAAACTTCTTGATGTGTTTTTCGTATCAGGCCGTGAATTCTCATTCATGGCTGATAGAT
>JAANWY010000121.1 GCA_018263655.1 Anaerolineales bacterium
GGGCGGCCGCCCCCCACACCCCCATCTTCTCCGCATTTCCAAACTGCGAGATCAGTAAAAATAAGGAGTGTCCCCACCATGTTCCGGTTTCACAAATTCCGCGTCGTCCTGCTGCTTGTACTGGCTAGCGCCATCGCCGGCATCCCGCTTGCAGGAGCAGCGCCGGCTCCACAATCACCCACCATCTTGCTCAAGGCACGCACCATTCAGCCCGTACCTGGCCTGGACCAAGACACAGCGTCGGACCTGCTCGCCGCCGAGGCGCACGCTGCCGCTGAGAACGGCAGCTTTCACGCCCTCATCCAGCTCGACCACATACCTAGCCTGGCCGAGAAAAAAGCTCTGGCCGCGCAGGGCCTTCATCTGCAATCCTACCTCCCCCACCAGGCTTGGATCGCCCGCGTCGACACCGTGCAGTCAGGTCCGCTACACACTCTGGCCGGCCAGAAGGACGTCACGTGGGTGGGCGCCCTGCTCCCAACCGACAAACTAGATCCGTCACTGGTTGAGTACCTGGCCCAGCCGGCCGAACCCGACTTCGGAGGCGAGATTGCGGTCAGCGTCCAGCTCCACGCCGACGTGAACTTGGCCGCCGGGCGAGAGCTTCTGAAACGCTACGATGCACGCATCACCGGCGAGGCCAGCGCCATCAACCTTCTCACGGCTGAGTTGGCCCGCGCCGATGTGACGGCGCTGAGCCAGGAAGAAGAGGTCCTGTGGCTGGAACTCCCCATGCCGGCCCTGACCGCGACCAACGCCAACTCCCGCACCCGCACTAATGTTGACAACATCCAGAACACTGCGCCCTACAACCTAAACGGCAGCGGGATCACGGTACTTGTGTTCGACGTTGGGCGCGCCAGCCACCCAGACTACAACGGCCGCAACGTCGATCAAGATTCTACCAACGTCGCCGACCACTCGTCACACGTGGCCGGCACGGCGCTCGGCAACGGCGCCGGCGATCCCACCAACAGCGTCGCCAACAACCGCGGCATGGCGCCCAGCGCCAACCTGATCACCTACGGCCTGGAAACCGATGGTACCAACCTTTTCCTGTACGACAATACGGGTGACGTCCAAGCCGATTTCCAAAGCGCCCTGGACAATGGCGCCGACATCGGTACCGCCTCTCTCGGTACAAACCTGGCGAACAACGGGACTAACCGTATCAACAACGGTAACCCCGTCGGCGTCTTCCAATGCAACCGTGAGGGCGACTACAACACCACCTCCCAGTTGCTCGATAACATCGTGCGCGGCAGTCTCGGAAGTCCGTTTATCATGACCTGGGCTGCCGGCAACGAACGCGGCGACGGGCGGTGCGGCAATCAGTTCAACACGACCGCGCCGCCGGCCAACGCCAAGAACCCGATCCACGTCGCTGCTACCAACCAGAACAATGACGGTAGCGCGAACTTCAGCAGTTGGGGCCCCACCGACGATGGCCGGCTCAAGCCCATCGTCTCAGCCCCCGGTGTAAACGTCCTCTCGACGATTCCCAACACCTTCATCGACAACCGCAACCGCAACTGTGTCAACAACCCGGCCAGTCCCAACGATGGCGACGATTACTGCTGGCCATACGACACCATGAGCGGCACGAGCATGGCCACGCCGGCCGTGGCCGGCATCGTGGCCCTCATGCTGGAGCAGTTCCAGGATTCGTACAACACCCCCAACAACCTATTGCCGGCCACCGTCAAGGCACTGCTCATGAACACAGCCGCTGATGGTGACGGCGCGGATGGCCCTGATTTCGAGACCGGCTATGGCCGCGTGGATGCCCAGGCCGCGGTGGACGCCATCCTGGAGAATCGATTCCGCGACGGCAGCCTGACCAACACCGGTGATGTTGACCGTTACTACATCGAGGTTCCGGCCGGTGCGGCCGCCCTGCAAGTCAGCCTGGCCTGGGATGACGCAGCCGGCAACGCTCTCGCGGCGACAGAACTGGTCAACGACCTGGACCTGCGCCTCGTCGAGCCGGGTGGCGCCACCACCTGGCAACCCTGGGTGCTCGACCCGACCGCGGGCAATGAGGCCAACAATGCCGCGCGAGGTGACGACACCCTCAACAACCAGGAGCAGGTGATGGTGCAGAACCCGGCCGCCGGCTGGTGGACGGTGGAAGTACGCGCCGATTCCTTGCCCCAGGGGCCGCAGACCTACGGGTTGGCGGCCACCCACAATCCTTGGACCTTCTCCCTGGAACACCCGACCAACGCCCAGCCGGCCGACGCCGGCTATTTCGCCGGCCCGGGCAAGTTCCTGGTACGCCTCGACATCAGCGACGGCTACCGACCCAGCACCAATATCACCGCCATGGATCCCTCCACCGATCTGGAGATGTCCGTCGGCAGCGAGCAGATCGGCGTTGACGGGGGCGCCATCGTGCACTACGGGCCGGTTGGCAACGAATACCATCTGGTCGTGCGCGCCCCGGCCCAGGCCGCCGCCGGCGCCTACGACTTCACCGTCAACTTCCAGAGCGCCTTCACCGAAACCGAAACCAGCGCCGTGGTCTACCAGAGCACGCCGGTCGATCCCAAGGCCATGTCCCTGGTGCTCGACCGCTCGGGCAGCATGGGCTACGACAGCAAGCTCGACGCGGCTAAGAACGCCGGCCGCGACTTCATCTTCATGAGCGAGATCGACGACGGCCTGGCCCAGGTTGAGTTCAACGAGAATTACAACATCTTCCAGAACCTGACCGACGTCACCGCCGAGGCCGATCTGACCACCTTCTCCAACAACCTCAACCCCATCACGGCCGATGGCTGGACCGGCATCGGTGGGGCAGTGAAGGCCGGCTATGACGAAATCAAGGCTGACAGTCGCATTCCCAGCCTCGTCCTGCTCTCCGACGGACTTCAGAACCGCGATCCCATGTGGGAAGACGTGCGCGACGACATCCCGACCAACGTGAAGATCCACACGGTAGCCCTCGGTCCCGACGCTGACCAGACGTTGATGGCCCAAATCGCCGACCGTCACGACGGCGACTTCCACCCCGTGCCCACGGGCGCCGGCACCCTGCTGGCCCTCAACGCCATCACCGCCGATGTCAGCGTGGCCAGCCGCGTTGAAAACCGCCTGGCCGACGTCTACCAGTTCATCGCCGGCGAGGTGCGCGACTATGAGCGACACCGCGAACGCGCCGGCACGCTCAACGCCGGGAACAGCACCACTTACGACATCACTATCGACGAAAGCGTGCCGTGGGTCTTCTTTACCCTGAACTGGGCGGACACCAGCGCCAGCCTCACGCTGAAGCTCCGCCGACCCGACGGTGTCACTTATGTAAACGCCTCTGACGCCGACGCAGTATATCGCACTGACGTCACCAGCGAACGCTTCCGCATGACGGCGCCGGTCCCCGGCACATGGCGCATGGAGATCAGCAATACCGGCGGCGTCGCCACCGAATACCTGGCCACAGCCGAAGGGCCGGCCGACACGGACCTGATGGTATTCACGCCGTCGCTAGGCGAATGCCGACCCACCAAGCCAGAGCGCATCTGCGCCGGCTTCGTTGACGGCAAGGGCTACGTTGACGGCGATCAGACCTTCCTGCTGCTCGGCATAGAAGGCACACAGGAGCGGCAGTTGTCCAAAACCGAGCACGGCTACTACTGCACGACAGAAGAGCTGTATTTCCCCGAAGGTGGTAACTCGGTGAAAATCGAAGCCAGTGGCCAGGACCGCGAGGGCAAGGCCATTCACCGCATCGAGCGCAAGGGCTTCTACTGCGGCGACCTGGACGTGCCGGCGGTGTTGCTCGTCAACGATGTCCGCGCTTACCAGGGCGAATTCTACTTTCCCGAGCGCGACATGTACATCACCGCTCTGAACGACCTCGGCGTTGACCACGACGTGTGGGACACCGACATCGACGGGCCTCCGTCTGCCAGCGTCCTCAACCGGTACCAGACCGTCATATGGTTGACGGCCGATGACGACGTTCGCGAGACGGGAATCGGAAGCGGTCGCAGCACTCTGGATACTGACGAGGAAAGCGCCGTAGACGCCTTCCTCAAATATCGCAAGGGCAATGTCTTCGCCCTAAGCAGCCAGGGCTATCTGGATGTCTACGGCCTGACGCTATTCGCGAAGGATGGGCTCGGCGTTCAGGGCTTCAACCCTGGTATCGGCAGCACGAAGATACGCGGTGTACGCGACACCGCATTGGGGCACGAGTTCGGCGACTATGCCTTTGGGCCGCCTTATACCAACAGCAACGACGAACTGATACCCGGCCCCGAGAGCGACGCCAACTTCGTCGATGAGAACGACAAAGTCACCGGCGTGACGCATGCCTACGGCCAGGGTTGTGCTGCTTTCTTCGCCTTCGGTCTGGAGGGGTTGCCCGCGGCCCAGCTCAAGGAAGCCGTGAAGCGCATAGTTGAGTGGGACTGCGCCCCCGTTGACGTCTCGGTTGACGCAAGCACTACCATCACCGATGTTACCCTGAATTACGGGGAAACTTACACCGACACGTTCTCCATCGAGAATCCGGCGCCCAACATCGGCGGCCTGCGCGTGGAGCTGAACAACGGCCCAACGCACCTGTGGTTGCTGACTGACAGCGCCGGCGGCGTCCCCAACCTACTGGCGTCCTACAACGTTGGAGACCTGCCGACGCCACTGGCTGCCACAGCCACAGCCAGCGCACCATTGAACTCAGCTAACGCCGTCAGCCGCCTGTGCGAGATCACAACCGGACTGAGCGATTGCTGCACCGGCGGCACGTGTACCGAAGAGATGCTGCTCGATAATGACGTCGCGATCGTGTGGAACAATACACCCTTTGCGGACCCGGCTGTGCTGGGCAACATGCTGGCGGATTTCGTGGACCGAGGTGGCACGGTGCTGTTGGGCGGCGACGCGCTAGTCTACGGCGCCTCAGGCTTGAAAGGCCGGTTCGCCAGCGAGGGTTATTCACCACTGGTGAGCAACGGTACCATCCTGGGTGCGGCTTCGCTGGGTACGATTCTCACACCTGGTCACCCGGTGCTGGACGGTGTTGGTGCCATCAGCACTTCGGACCACCTGGACGTGTCATCGACGGCGGGTGATGTCGCCGTCCATGCGCAATGGAACGATAGCGAGCCACTGGTGGCTACGCGGGTGGTGCGGCCAGGCACAGGCGGCCAAGTTATCGCCATCAACGCCTCGTTCGAGAACGGTGCGTGGGCTAACAACCTGGACACGCTTGTCGCCAACGCGCTTGGGTTACTCGATGAGAGCTGGCGCTATCCGGGCTGGTTCGACCTGGACTGCTCGGAGACCCCGCCGGCCGAGACAGGCGTGCCGCCAATGGTGTTCGACGGCACACTCACCTGCCCCGATGTCCAAGGCGGCGTCAACTGGCAAGTCGGCTTGCGTGTAGACAGCAGCTTCGCGCCGGCATCCAGCATCAACTTGGCCACGCCGCCGAGCTATCACGGCAAGATAACGGTCGATACGAATGCGATGGGTCGCGCCCGGGTCAACATGCCACTCGACATGACGGTCCTGTGCCCGATCGGCGACACAGACTGCGACCTGGCCATCAGCATCATCGATCTCCAGCAGATAGCCGCCTACTTCGGCGATCCGTCGCCTCCGTCCTGGGCCGACGTCGACGATGACGGTGACGTGGACGTGGACGACCTGATGGCCATAGCATCCAACTGGCGCCGCACGTTCCAGTAACCGACCGGATGGTAGTACTTGACATGATGAACAGACAACGAGTACTCATTCACGTCATAGCCCTGATCTTTCTGTCAGCCCAGGCAATCGGGCTGGCTCAGGCCCAAGGACCAGTGTTGCAGAAACAGACCGCCACTATTACCTTCGAGGAGACGATTCCTCAGCCCCAGGTGGTCCGCAATCAGTATTGCAACAACACGTCGACCAACAAGGGCGTCGAGTTCCTGGAAAGCGCCCGTATCTTCCAACCTTCGGTCCAAACGGCCAGCTCCTCCCATGCTCTGACCAACCAGTTCCCTGGCCAGGAGTTCTATCAGACCAAGACGGTGAAGATCCGTTTCACCACCGGCCAGTCCCAGGTGAGCGCGAAGGTGGGGCTGGAGCACGCGTATTCCTTCCCCGTGACCGCAGTTCTCTACGCCTACAGCGGTAACACCCCCGGCTCTGGCTTTATCAATTTTGCCACCGCCTACCTGGGGAACGGGCCGACCCCGATCACTCATACACTGTCGCTGTCCTCAGCAGCCGGCGACATCCGCAGCGTCCAGATCGAGTTCAGCGGTCCGTCGACCGGCAACTTCGCCTTTGAGGTGATTGACGACCTGAGCTTTAGCACGGTAGGTCCGACCTGCACTGGCGTAGATACCACCGACCCCACCGTGCAGATCACCAAGCCCGGCAGCAATGGGCAGACTTTCTACAACCGCACCATCGAGCTGGCCTTCAACGCCAACGACAGCGGGACCGGCGTGGCGAAAATCAAAGTCTCGTTCCTCGACGCCGCCAGCGCCGAGCTGAGTTCCTTCTACGTGTGCGGAAACCCAGGAGTGCCGCCGTGTCCGACGTCCAGCAGTCTGAGCTATGATTTCTACACCTACCTGGCGCAGCACACCGCCACTATCCGCGTGAAGGCATGGGGCTTTGCCGGCCGCAGCGGCCAGGCCGACCGCTCCCTCACACTGACCTGGTTTGGAAACAGCTTCAACCTCTGGGCTGCGGCGATGGAGATCACCCAGGGGATCCAACCCTGGCTGCCCACCAACACCCAGCACACCGCGGTCATCACGCCGACCTTCACCTACCCCACCGCTCCGACGGGGGTTCCCCTGGTGGCGGACCGGACCACTGTGGTGCGGGTTTACGCCGGCGTGGAGAACACAGCCGGCAGTGTGCCGGTGACCAAGGCCAGAGCCTGGCTGCGATGCTATACCGACGCGGCTTACTCCACCTCCTGCTCCGGACCAACGAAGCTCACGCCCAAGAACCAGCCCCCGCAGATCCTGCGGGAGATCATCGTCCGGCCCACCAACAGCCTGGACACCAAGCGCCGGGACACCAGATTGAGCTGGAACTTCGAGCTGCCGAGTGCCTGGATTCAAGCGAGCCGCATCTACCTGGAAGCCGAGGTCGCACCTCCGACCGGGGTGACGGAGTGCAGCGGCTGCTACGACGCCGCCAATCGCATCCGCGTCTCGCAAATAGATTTCAACGCTGTGCCGAGCTTCACCAACAAGCTAGTCCACCTGGTGCGAATCAGCCGCCAGTTGAACGGAAACACTACTACGCCCACGCAAGCTCAGATCAATGCTCCCGTGAGTTTTTTCCGCAAGGCCTACCCGGTGGACGAGACCACCGTTTCCTCCACTCCGAACGCTACCTGGACCCTGGGCGATGATGTCTCGCTGTCGCTGGGCGTGCGCTGCGGGCGGGTAACCGGCCTACTCGCCAAGGATATTCCCAACAAGGCCAATAAGGAGGCGGTCCTTTCCATCATCGATAGCGGCTACCCCTGCTCGGGCCGGGGGGGCGGCGGTTACGCCTACACTAACGCCGGCGCCCCAGCCAAGGTCGGGGCCGAGGAGGTCGGGCACGCCGTCGGGCTGAGTCACGCGGGCCCCCCACCGGGACACGCCGCCGAGTGTATGGCTCAGTCAGGTGGGTGTGACAACGACTGGCCCTGGCCGCACGGTACCATCGGGGCATTCGGATTCGATGTCATCAACATGACGGTCGTCATATCCGGAACAACGGAAGCCGACCCGCATGACTTCATGTCCTACGGCAGTCCGAATTGGGTGTCGTCGCGCAACTGGATCCGCGTCTACAACGCCTTCACCAACAGCAACCTGACGTACCCCAAGTCCTCCAGCCAGACAGGCAGCGCCGTTCAGGGTACAAGTACAAGCGCCGCGGTACAGGCTGCTACAGTTACAGCTTCCACAGCCACGGATAGCTATTTGTCGGTGCACGGTGAGTACGACGCGGAAGCCGGCTGGCAACTGTTGCCAAGCTACGAGCTGGCGCTCCCCTCGGGCTCGCACGATGAGGTAGGCGAAGGCGAGTACATCATCGAGCTGCTCAGCGCTGGCGAAGAGGTCCTGTCCACTCGCCGCTTCTCCATACCGCCCAGTCACATCGACACCGGCGACCCCGAAACCATGCTCATCCCTCCGCCCAGCTTTGTGGAAATCATGCCGCTGCCCGAGGGTGCGGCCTTCATCACCCTGCGTACCGTCACCGAAACGTTGGCGACGGTGTCGCGCAGCAGCAACACCCCCACCGTTGAGATCCTCTCTCCGACCGGCGATGGTTTCGAGGGCCAGCCTGACAATCCGATCATCCACTGGCAGGGACTGGACGCCGACGAGGACTCGCTGCACTACATGGTGCAATACACCCCCACCGCGCCGCGGCAGCAGAAGCCAGAATGGTACACCCTGGCCAGCGACCTGACAGCCGAGGAGTTACCGGTCAGTCTGGCCGATCTGCCGGGCGGCGACCAGGCCACAGTCCGGGTGTTGGCCAGCGATGGATTCAACACCGGAACGGCGACCTCCTCCAATTTTGCCGTGACGGGCAAACCACCCCAGGCCGAGATTCTCGCGCCTGCCGGCGAGGTCACAATCAAGGAAGGCGACCGGATCGTGCTGCGCGGTACTGCAGGGGACATGGAGGATGGGCTTCTGGCCCCTGGCGCCCTCTCATGGTCCTCCGACCGCGACGGCCCGTTGGGCACAGGTCGCCGGCTCGGTGTGGACGCCCTCTCGCCCGGCGTCCACGAGATCACGCTGCAGGCCCAGGACGCTGATGGGCAATTCGGCGCCGACGTGATCGTTGTCGAGGTCACGGAACGGGTCAACACCCAACCGGCGGCCGATGCCGGCCCGGATCAAAACATGAGCGCCGGCGACGCCATCCCGCTGGATGGAACAGGGTCCGGCGATCTTGACGACGATTCGCTGGCTTACTACTGGGTGATTGTCAGCCAGCCAACCGGTAGCAGCCCCCAGTTGACAAACACCGAGACAGTGCAAGCGACCTTCTCCGCCAACAGTGAAGGAGACTACGAGGTCGAACTGATCGTCCACGACGGACAGGTGGCCAGCCGCCCCGACAAGGTCGTCATCCACGTCACTGGCTCTGGATTAGAGACCTGCCCCGACTTTAGCGGCGATGATCAAGTCACCGTGACAGACGTGCAAATGATTGCCGACGCCTGGCGCACATCCAGCGCTACCTACGACCTGGATGGGAACGAGATGGTGACTGTTGCCGACATCACGCGGGTAGCGGGAGCATGGGGTCCATGTTCCACCAGCCACTGATTCCTCTGAATATAGCTCCAGCGCCAGGAGAAATTGGCCAGGATTGACGATAGCCACATCGCGAAAATGGCGCATATCCAGCAGGTCATTGTCGCTGCTGACCAAGTAATGGGCGTTGCCTTCCACGGCACAGGCCAGGAATTTGTCGTCTTTGGGATCGCGGCAAGCGCCGGCAACATCCAGATTCCCTGGCACATGTTCCGAAAAACGCTCCAGGCCGGTTATCAAGTCGTCCAGCAGTGCCACGGCCAACTGCCGAATCGATGGGCGCGTTACTACAGCGGCCACCTCGGCTCGCGTGGCCGGCGACGAAAGCAGCACGTAGTTGCCGGCCCGCCACTGCGCTACGACCCGACTCATCAGTTCGCCTTGGGTCAACACATAGCTGACAAGTGAACTGGTGTCGATAACGACGCGCAGCACGGCCTACTCTGCTCCCGAAGCAGCGTCTTCGCGAGCCTGCTCAATAATGGCGAGCACTTCGTCATCGCTTAGGCCCGTGTTGTGCTCGGCGTTGCGCGCCGCCGTCGACTCCAGCCAATCGAAGAATGCTTCTCGCTCTTGCCGGAAACCCTGGAACTGTCGATACTCCTCCAAGTTTACGAGTGCCGCCTGGGGCCGGCCAAAAGTCTCGACGATGTAGGTTTCTCGCTCCTCTCGCACGGCCTGCAGAACGTCGGTCAGACGCTGGCGCAGATCCGTCGAGCCGATGTTGCGTTCCATCCAATCCCCTCCTCAATCAGTACACAAGGTTTGCAATGATTATAAACCTTGCACACTCTCCTGGCAAGTCGGGAGGCAGTATACGGTGAAACAGGAGAAACCATGACATTCATCCGCTGGTTTGGAGAAATCACACAGCAGGACATTGGGCTGGCCGGGGGCAAGGGCGCCAACCTGGGCGAACTGACCCGTGCCGGCTTCCCGGTGCCGCCGGGCTTTGTGATCACTACCGACGCCTACCGCGCCTTCGTCGAAACTAATGACTTACAGGCCCGCATCCTGGAGCTGGCCCGCGCCGCCAGAGCCGACGCCCCCACATCCGCTGAAGACGCGTCACGTGCCATCGGCCAACTCTTCGAGCACGGCGACATTCCGGAGGAAGTAGCCGGCGAAATCCTGAACACCTACCACGATATGTCTCGCCGATTATGCTTAATTCGTTGACCAGCATCCTGAGTAAGCTGTAGCGAAGCGAAAGCTGTATCGAAGGGTGCGGGTTTGCCTCGAGGCGTTGCTTGAGCCGCACCCTTCGATACGAT
>JAANWY010000122.1 GCA_018263655.1 Anaerolineales bacterium
GANGGAATCAGCGACGAAGTGCGAGCAGCATTGGAACATAAGTTGGGGCTGGATCAGCCACTTGCTGTACAGTATCTCCATTGGCTTAAACGTTTCGTGGTGGGGGATTGGGGGGTCTCTTACATAAAAGGGCAGCCGGTTTTTGAGATGATTATTCAAAAGCTGCCGGCGACATATTCCCTCGCAGTGGCTAGCATGGTCCTTGCTATCTTTACTTCTCTTCCGCTTGGCATCATCGCCGCTGTCAAGCAAAATACCGGTCTTGATTACATTGCCATGATCTTAGCCCTCCTGGGCATTTCTATCCCTGCTTTCTGGATGGGCATTATGCTGATACTGGTTTTTGCCCTTAAGTTGAGGTGGTTGCCCAGCATTGGCTTTGTAAGTCCGATTGAAGACCCCTTTGGTGCACTCAGGCACCTTATCTTACCTTCTATTGCGCTAGGTACGGCAATGACGGGGACCTTTACGCGTATGATTCGGTCCAGCTTATTGGAAGTGATGGGCGAAGACTACGTCCGTACAGCTAGAGCCAAAGGATTATCAGAGCGTGGGGTGATCTTTGTCCACGCTCTGAAAAATGCGATCATACCTACGCTGACGGTAGTCGGCATGTGGTTTGGTTTCCTATTGGCCGGATCAGTGGTAATAGAAACCATTTTCGCTTGGCCTGGTGTAGGGCAATTATTGGTACACTCCATTCTAAACCGTGATTACCCTGTGGTTCAGAATGTTGTGTTGATTGTTGCCATCAGCGTTGTATTGGTCAATCTAGTGGTCGATATTGTCTATACGCTTCTCGATCCGCGAATTCGCCTATCTTGATCATTCTTGAACCGGGAGGTGAAGAGAGATGAGATGAAAGGATAGTGGTAGTCTGTTACAACAGACTTGCCGAGATCATGATGTAGACTTGGATCGGATCAATCTGCGCTAACCAACCACCAGCATGTGAAGGAGTCGAAATGATAGATAATAATAGAAGAAGCTTCTGGGTTGTCTTGGTACTGACAATAGTCTTGATCCTTTCAATGGCTTGTGCCGTTCCGTCGCCAGAAGTTACCAGGGAAGCGGCCGGCGAGTCAGCAGATGTCACTCAAGAAGGGGAAGAAGTTGTTAGTGCCACGCCGGAGTCCCAAGTGGCTGGCGGAGGTACCTTTGTGGGAGGACTGTTTGGGACGATTGTCACCATTGACCCTCACACAGCTATCGAGTTTTCCGATGCCATTGTGAACCCCCTGATATGGGAGGGCTTGGTCGCTATGGGCGCCGATGGTGAGTGGAAGGGTAAACTTGCAGAGTCGTGGGATGTCTCTGACGATGGCCTGACCTGGACTTTCCATCTTCGAGAGGGTGTCCAGTTCCACAATGGGCGCGAGATGACTGCCGATGATGTGATATTTAGCCTTGACCGCATACTTGACGAAAACACTGGCGCTACCATGCGCGCCCACTTCTCCAAGATCGAGAGCTATGAGGCCTTGGGCCCCTACACAGTCAAGCTCGTACTGAAGAATGGAGCTGGAACTTTCCTCAGCCAGTTGGGACTGGGTGTCCGTGCAGCCGTCATTGCCAAAGAGTCCGTAGGCCCCGATGGCGGAATCACCGAACCTGTTGGGACAGGTCCCTTCAAGTTCGTGGAGTGGAAGCCAGGTGATGAATGGCGGGCCAAGCGCTTCGACGACTACTGGGATGAGGTAGCCAAGCTCGACGAGGTAGTGTTCAAGATCCTGGGTGACGATACCGTGCGGCTCACTGCTTTGCAAACCGGAGAGGTCGATTGGATAAGCAGGATACCATACGATCAAGCTGTTAAGTTGCAGGAGAATCCTTCCGACGATATCGTCCTTGAGTTGCTGTACGAAAACCGTACGCTACGCCTCAACTTCAACCACACCCGGCCACCTTTTGACAACCTTCAGGTTCGCAAGGCAGTGGCCTATGCTGTTGACAAGGCGGAATTCAACGAGGCTGTTTGGTTCGGGGTGGGCAATCCGCACAACCAGCCCTTTGCCGAAGGTTCCTTCCTGCACCTGGGCGTAGATGACCCCTACCGTCACCGTGACATAGAGCAAGCCAAAGCCATGCTAGCCGAAGCTGGCTATCCCGACGGTTTTGAGTTTGATGTGAACGGCCATCCGTTCTACCGCGACGACTGGGAGATACTCCAGGCTCAACTGGCCCAGGCCGGCATAACGGCCAACGTGGAGATCTTGGACTCGGCACAATGGGCCAAACGCGGCCGCGAATTGGATTGGGACTTGCTGGTTGCTTCTCAATCCGGCATCTACCATTGGGACCGTACCTTTGGCTACTTTGAGCAGGCGAGCACAGCCAGTTGGTTGGTAGGTGGCTACCAAAACGACACCGTATCTGAGTTACTGGCCGAGGGGCGCAATCAGGCTGACTTGACCAAGGCCAAAGAGGCCTACGGCGAGATATTGGAGATACTCCAGGGCGACGTTGCCTCTCTCTTCATCGCAGGTGAACCTAACGTGCAAGCCTGGCGGTCGTGGGTCAAGGGCTATGATCCCAACCCTAGCAATACGAGTCTCGTCTGGCCCGGCGGCGGTCTCAACTATGTGACCTTGGAAGGTAAGTAGCGAATCGATGGTGCATAGTGGCACGGTGTCCTGTGCCGCTATGCGCTATTCTACTGCAACTAGAACAAAATGGCTGTTGCTAGGACTGATGCTAATCCCTCGATAAGGCAATTTCAGGTTCCCGAAAGTAGATCGCCTTGGCGCAGAGCTTGGAGAGACCTGTGGCGCAGCAAGTTAGCCCTTTTTGGTTTTGTTGTAACGATCATTCTTGTCTTTGTGGCTTTCTTTGCTCCTATCCTTGCGCCTTTGGACCCTGCGAACATTAACATCGCGGAACGGTTCTCTTTACCGTCTGCCGAACATCCTTTGGGCACTGACAATTTTGGCCGGGATATCTGGTCCAGGGTAATCTATGGCGCGCGGATCTCTCTGCAAGTGGGCGTCACCTCAGTAATCTTTGCCTTGATCTTGGGGGTATCCATCGGAGCTATCGCGGCTTACATCGGTGGTTGGGTAGACAACGCGGTTATGCGGATCATGGATGCGGTATTGGCTTTCCCCAGCATCATGTTAGCTTTGTTGCTGCGTTTTGTTTTGGGCCCCAGCATTACCAGCGTAATGTTGGCCATTGCCATCATCCGGATTCCCATCTTTGCGCGCACGATACGCAGTTCGGTGCTCTCTGAGAGGGAAAAGGAATATGTGGAAGCAGCACGGGCTATCGGGCAGACCCATCTCAGAATTTTATTCCGTCACATCTTGCCCAACGCTCTGGCGCCCCTGATCGTATTGTCGACAGTGCTTTTTGCCAACGCCATTATCATCGAAGCTTCGTTGAGCTTCCTCGGCATTGGTACGCCCCCTCCAAAGCCTAGTTGGGGCATCATGCTCAGCGATGGTCGACAGTTCATGCAGGACTACCCGCATGTGGTTCTCTTTCCCGGACTGGCCATCTCACTTTCAGTTCTGGGCATTAATTTGTTGGGGGACGGCTTGCGAGACATTCTCGATCCACGCGAGGTCTATCAGTAGGACAGCATGTTAGGGCAGATGGTAAATTTTGGCATCAGCGAGGATGATGTGGAGACGGTGATGCAGCACCCTGTGACCATGGTCGGGTCCGATGGGTTGGCCGTGGCACCCGAGGGTCGTCTGGGTGAGGTGCGCCAACACCCACGCAGCTATGGGGCTTTTCCCCGAGTACTAGGCGTGTATGTCCGCGAAAAACAAGCCTTGAACTTGGAGGAGGCCATACGCAAGATGACGTCAGCGCCGGCAAAACGTCTCTCCCTGCACGACCGAGGCTTGTTACACAGCGGAATGCGGGCTGACATCACTGTCTTCGATCCAGAGTGTGTGGCTGACCGTGCTACGTTTAGCGAGCCGTACCAGTATCCGGTAGGCATTGAGACAGTGGTGGTCAACGGCGAGATGGTCATTGAAGAGGGACATCACACCGGGCAGCTACCAGGCAATGTACTACTAAAGAAAAGCATTGCGCAAGGATAACAATGACTGATCGAGAGCCTTGTGTTGGATCGACCCCCTAATGCTCTACGGTCGCACAATGGGCACTGGAATGGGCGTGGAAACGCGCGTGAAATGGGGGGAGCGTGGGGGAGCGTGATCGCTTGCAGCACACCCGCCTGCTGCGGGCGCTGCAGGCGCGAGACGGTACGCAGGCCCGCCGAGTCGTTCAGGAGTACGTCGAAGAAGCCTGGGACAACTTGGCTACCGTCGTCGAGGCAAATGCCGGCGCAGCAGATGCGGCCCAGGCTCGGTAAATCGCAAAGCCCGTTATGTAGTGAGCGCGGATGCGCGCATCCGTCCGGAACGCAGTGGAGTGCCGTCGTGGTACCGCAGGGCGCCGGGACGCCACTCCGGCTTCGCCTCCGTAGCTGACTACGAACCCAGATTGCGATTTATCCAGGCTGAACTTGCCAACTCGTCGCTGAACAACTGATCTGAGAGGGAGGTGATAAAAAGCAGCGAAATCCCCGTAATGCGCACACAAGTTTGTCCGAGCCAGACTTAATCTCACTCACACATGCTCACAGGCACACACTCTCACAGGAGGAAGAGAAATGTCTACACATAAACGGTTCCTACTGATCGGACTGCTGGCGGCCGTGCTTTTGACACTCGCGGCCTGCGCTCAGCCTACTCCGCAAGTGGTGGAGAAGGAGAAAGTCGTTAAGGAAACGGTCGTCGTCGAGAAGGAGAAAGAGGTCATCGTCACAGCCACGCCTGCGCCTGTGGAGGAAGCCGAGACCATCTTGATCGGTGGCTTCGGCCCGCTATCGGCGCCTGGCTCCTATCAGGCCGGCACGGAGATGCGGCAGGCGGCCGAGATGGCCGTAGATGAGGTCAACGAAGCCGGCGGTGTGCTCGGCAAGCAGGTCGAGCTGATCTTCGGCGACACCGAAGGATTGCCAGAACGCGGCACCGCCGTCACCGAGCGTCTCATCACACAGAACAACGTGGTCGGCCTCACAGGTGAGTATCACAGCGGTGTCGGTCTGACCGAGATGGAAGTGGCCCACAAGTACGGCGTCCCCGTGGTCTTCGCCGAGCCCTGGGCAGATGAAGTCACCGCCTCGGGCTATCCAGAGATCTTCCGCATCGCTCCGTCCATTGAGTTTTACAGCAGCATCGCGACCAACTACATCGCGGACGTGGGCTGGGAGAAGATCGTCTTTGTCGTCGAGGATTCAGACTACGGGCATCTGCAGAGCGAAGAATGGACGAATCAGTTGGCGGACATGGGTATCACCGATGTCGAAGTCATCTTTGCCGACCCGGCGACTGAGGACTTCACACCCATCCTGCAGCGCATCGCGCAGGATCCGCCCGACATGCTAGCCGGCGTCATCACCGGCATCGGAAACGCCCGTATGGTGCGCCAGGCCTGCGAGCTTGGACTGGCCCCCACCGCCGAGACCGCCTACTACGCCAGCGTCGACGCCCAGTACCCCGAGTTTTGGGAGAACGTCGGCGACTGTGGCCAGTATGTCTTCTACACCTACGTCGGTCTGCCGGAGGCGCTCTGGAACGAGAAGACGGGAACCTTTATGGCGAACTTCGAGGAGCGCTACAAGCATCAGCCCGGCGGGTCGGCCATGGCGGCCTACGACGCCACCTATCTGCTGCTGCGAGGTATCGAACAGGCCGGCTCCACCGATCCCGACGCCATCATCGAGGCGCTGGAGAACATCGAGTACACGGGCGCGATGGGCGACTTCTGGTTCGAGTACACCTCGGAGAACCCGGTGCCCGACGACGAAGCGGACTGGTTGTGGCACCAGTGGCCAACGCCGAACACGTACATCATCCAGTACACAGAAGTAAATCAACCGGCGGGAGATGCCAACGTGGTGTACCCGCGCGAGCGCGCCACCGGCCCGCTCTACACATCGCCATAGCTAGACTGCCGGAGGAGCTCTGAACGTCCGCTAGGAGCGGAGAGAGCTGAGCGGGGGAGTTAGGGTGCGCGGGTGCAAGGGTGAAAGTAGCTAGTCTCTCGAGGAGTCTAGCCACATTCACCCCTGCCCCTCCGCTCCCGTGCTCCCTTGCCCAGTTCCTCCGCTCCCATGCTCAGATGTGGAGGGGGCTTGCATGGACTACTTCCTATCCCTGACTACGACCGGACTGGTCATGGGCATCATCTACGCGCTGATGGCACTGGGGCTGACGTTGATTTTCTCTATCCTCAGCGTCATCAACTTTGCGCATGGCGAGTTCTACATGCTAGGGGGGTATGTTTCTTATTTTCTGCTCAGCACCTTTACGAAACTGAATCCATTCCTCGCCATTCCCGTGGCAGGTTTGGCTGCTGCTCTGCTCGGAATCGTCGTCGAACGCCTCTTTCTGCGCCCGATGCACCAAGGTCAAATTGAACGCCCGGATGAATATGCCATTCTGATCACGTTCGGGTTATCCTTTTTCTTCCAAAACCTGGTGCTGGCGGTTTTCGGCCCATACCCCCACCGCCCGACTTCATTTTTCTCCGGCGCAGTGTCGCTCGGCGGGATGAGAATCGGTGCTGATCGGCTCACGGCAAGTGTCATTTCGCTGCTCTTGCTGGCCACGCTGCTGGTCGTGATCAACAGAACCTGGATCGGGAAGGCGCTAAGAGCAGTGAGCCAGGATAAAGATGCGGCGGCCGTTGTGGGGATCAACTCGTTGTGGATGAACACGATCGCCTTCGGTCTGGGGGTGGGGCTGGCGGGTGTGGCCGGCGCGGTCCTGGCGCCCACATTCTCAGTAGCGCCCGACGTCGGCGCTGTGCCGGCCATCCGCTCGTACATCATCATCGTGCTGGGCGGCATGGGCTCGATCCCGGGCAGCATCCTGGGAGGACTCACCATTGGCCTGGTGGAAAGCCTGGGCGCCGGCTATTTCCCCGATCCCAGCCGGGCGCTAACGTACAAGACGGTGTTCGGGCTCGTCATCTTTGCGTTGGTGCTGTTGTTTAGGCCGCGGGGGTTCTTTGGAAGGGAGGAGACATGAGCAGCATGGGTCGCATTCGATTCCGTATCGAGTGGGCTGTCGCGGCTGTGGCCGTGGTACTCGCGTTGTTGGTCCCCTACGTCATTCAGTCGCGAGGGTTACCGACATACTGGCTACATGTGATAATCATCGCCTATTTCTACGCGCTGCTGTCTTCCAGTTGGGCGTTACTGGCCGGCGTAGCCGGTCAGTTCTCCTTCGCCCACATGGGGTTCATGGCGATCGGCGGCTACGCCAGCGGGCTGGTGGGGAAGTATCTGGGGCTGCCGCCGCTTGTCACCATCGTTTTGGGTGTCCTGGCAGCCGGCCTGGCGGGCTGGGCCATAGGCGCCCTGGTCCTGAGGTTCAAAGCAGCGTACCTGGCCCTGTTCACCATCGCCTTCTCCGAGATCTTGCGCACGCTAATCCGGGGCGAGGCCGACATCACGCGTGGAGATCAAGGGTTGCACGTGGCGCCCCTATTTGGTGAAACCATCTCTCGGGTCCCTTACTATTATGCCATGTTGGCGATTCTGGTAGTTTGCCTGGCACTCATGTACGTGCTGATAAGCTCTCGTGTGGGCCTGTTCTTGCGAGCCATCCGGGAGGACGAAGAGGCCGCCGCTGCTCGGGGTGTAGACGTCGTACGCTACAAGATATTGGCTTTTGTCGTGACCAGCTTGATCGCCGGCTTGGCGGGGACATTCTTCGCCCACTACATCACAATTCTGACTCCGAACATCATGGTGATCCCGCAAATGGGTCTGGTCATCGCCATGGCCATCATCGGCGGCGTGGAGAGCTTGATGGCCGCCGCCATTGGCGCAATCATCATCCAAGTCGGCCTGGAAGTGCTGCGGGAGTTCGGGGCTTGGCGATTGGTCATCTTTGGCGCCCTACTGGTGCTCACGCTGCGCTTTGCGCGCAATGGGCTCATCGCCCCGATATTCAATCGTGTGCTTGGATTGGGTCCCAAGGCAGAAGCCCGCGTGGCGGAGGAGGCGCCGGCTCAATGAACTTAGAAATCCACGACGTATCCAAGAACTTCGGAGGCATCCAAGCCCTTAGCGGCGTGTCGTTGAGTGTCGAGGGCGACGAACTCATCGGCCTGATCGGTCCCAACGGATCCGGAAAGACGACGCTGGTCAACACGATCGGTGGCATTTACGCCCCAGACCGTGGCGAGATTTTTCTGGACGATCGGCCCGTTGGCCGGCTGAAACCCAACCAAGTTGCCAAACTGGGCGTCGGGCGCACGTTCCAGGTGACGCGGGCGTTCCGCCGGATGACGGTGATGGAAAACATGCTGGTGCCGGCCTTCGCCGTAACGCCTGATAAACGCCGGCGTGAGTTAGAGGCGCGAGCGCAAGAGGTTTTGGAGTTCCTCACGATGGATCACCTGCGTAACGACTACGGCCGCAGTCTGTCGGGTGGACAGCAGAAGTTGCTGGAACTGGGTCAGTTGTTGATGACCGATCCCGGACTGATTCTGCTCGATGAACCCTTCGCCGGCGTGCACCCCAAACTGATGGAGACCATCTTCGAATACATCACCACAGTACACGCTGAAGGCAAGGCGTTTATCATCATCAGTCACGACATGAGTTCGATTTTCACCCTCAGCCAGCGGCTCCTCGTGCTACACAACGGCGAACTCATCGCCGACGGCCCGCCTGATGAGGTGAAGCAGGAACCACAGGTAATCGAAGCCTATTTGGGCGAGGAGGACGAAGAGTATGTCTGACCGGCCGGCGAAGTCTGCCAGTGACATCTTCCCCGGTCTGGCTCAGGCTGTCCTAAACCGGTTCGACACGCCCCAGGCGGCATGGAGGCAGCCGATTGTGACGGTTGATTCCCACACAGCCGGCGAACCTACACGCCTGGTCGTCGGCGGTCTGCCGCCGATTCCCGGTAAGACCATCAACGACAAGCGGCTCTACCTCGCCAACGAAATGGACTACGTGCGCAGTCTGCTCACGCGCGAACCGCGCGGCCACCGCGACATGTTCGGCGCCGTCATCACCGAGCCCGTGTCTCCCGACGCCGCTTTCGGCCTGATCTACATGGATGCCCGTCGGTACCCCTATCTCTGCGGCCACGCCACCATCGCTGCGGCCCAGATATTGATCGAGACCGGGGTCATCGAGGCCCAGGAGCCAGAGACCGTTGTTGTCATTGACACCCCCTCTGACATCATCACCACGCGGGCTCGGGTGGAGGGGGGACGAGTCCAGTCGGTGGCGTTCCAGGCTGAGGCCGCCTTTGTCTATCAACTCGACCAGCCACTGGACGTGCCCGGTCTTGGCGCCATCGCCGTGGACGTCGTGTACGTCGGCGGCTTCTTCGTCATGGTCTCGGCTGATGAGATCGGCCTGACGATGACAAACACTGCAGAGTTGGCCCGATTGGGGATGCTCATCACCGATGCCGGCAACGAGCAGTTGACGGCCCAGCACCCCACGCGCCCGTACGTGAACACCATCGATGTCGTAGAATTCTACGGTCCTAGCGGCCGGGCGGACGCGCACGGCAAGAGCGCGGTGATCTTGGGCGAAGCCCACGTGGACCGCTCGCCTTGCGGCACTGGGACGTCGGCCAAGATGGCTCTATTGCACCGGCGGGGCGAACTGGCCGTCGGCGACACCTACGTCAACGAAGGTATCCTGGGGACGACGTTCGAGGCCCGCATCGTGGCCGAAGAGCGCGTCGGGGATCTGCCGGCCATCGTCCCCGAGGTGCGCGGCAGCGCCCACATCACCGGCGTGCATCAGTTCTTGCTTGATATGGATGACCCGTTCCCGAACGGATTTCTGTTGAGCCAGCCGACGAATGAATTCGCCGTCTGATATGAAAGAAGTGTATTGGAAACGCACTACATCCCACGGACGGAAACAAACACGGACAAGAGAAAAATGCTGCTGTGGCCGGTCTCCTGACCGAGCCACAGCAACGAATGTCCGTGGGGTAAGCCTGACCGTTCGATTGTTTATCTTTGCAGACGCAGCGTGAGCTT
>JAANWY010000123.1 GCA_018263655.1 Anaerolineales bacterium
ACCGTCCCCTTTTTCCGGCCTCTTCTTGTGTTGGGACGAAGTGCCTGAGTAATCACCGTCAGTATATACCAATTTCAGAAATACAACTCAACGACCGCTCTACGATGAGCCGCCGGCTTATGATCAGTTTTGACTATCAGGTTCGGTAATGAAGCGAGAAGAGATTACCGAGTTTGATAGTCAAAACTGATTATGGCTACTCAGAAAATGCGGCGTTAGCCTTCTCGACCAGGTCGGCGGCTGCCTCCTCGGGCGTCATCACCTCGTTGACGACGGCTGTCTCGGCGTCGGCGATGTAGTTACGCACCGCGTTCCAAGCCGCGTTGTTCGGCTCGGTCTTGATCTCGTAGTCCTGCAGGAACCCAAAGGCACGCGCGTAGCGCGGGTCCTTATCGAAGTACGCCTGCATCGGCTCAGAGTCCACGGCCGACTTGCGAACCGGGAAGTAGTTGGCCGTAGCCGCCCAATCAGCGGTGTGTTCAGTGTCAGACCACCATTTGATGAACAGCCATGACGCCAACTGCTGCTCTGGCGTTGACGTAAAGACTGTGATACTGGGACCGTACATATTGAGCGTCGGCGTTATGCCGGCCCCTTTCACCGGCGCAGGGGTCACAGACCACTTGAATTTCTGCTCGCCGGTGTCCTCATCGGCAACGGCCCCCTCGTAGTAGGGCAAGCCGGCCACCGAACTGAAGGCAAACAGCGCCCTCTCGACGGCGAAGTCGCTCTGATCGCCATAGCGCTCAGCGACTTCGTAGGCACAGCCGGCGTCGAACAGGTCCTTCAAGAAGTGGAAGAATTCAGCGACGTCCTCCTCAAAAACGACGGTCTTGCCATCGGGACCGAGTAGGTCGCCGCCCTGGGAGAAGACCCAGTTGACCACCTGGGAAGCCTCGGGACGGTAAGCATAGCCCCACTTATCCGGTTCGCCGTCCCCGTCGGTGTCTTCGGTGGCAGCGCACGCCATCTCCTTGAAATCGGCCCACGTCTGGGGCGCCCCCTCGTAGCCCAGCGCCTCCAGCCAATCCTGGTTGTAGTATAGGAGAACCACGCTGCGAGCCGGCGGGAAACTCAGCATCTGTCCACCAAACTGGGGATAGCGGTCGCCCTGAATGAAGGCCGAGTAGATGTCGTCAAAGTCCTGCTCGGTCAAGCCGTACTTCTCGCTGTTCACGTAGGGATCCAGGTCAATGACCNTACCTTCCTTGTAGTATTCGCTGACCATGTTACCATACGCGATAGCCAGATCGGGTGGAGCGCCGGCCGCAATTGCCGCCAAGGTAGCTTGTCGCAGATCACCGTAACCACCCTGCAGAACAGGTTCCACGTCGATGTTCGGGTACTCTTTCTCGAACTGGGCGACCATCTCACTGATCTTTTCTTCCTGCAAGCCAGTCTGAGCATGCCAGAAGGTGATGGTCACCGGTTCGGCGACTTCGATCTGGCTGATCGCGTCTGGGGCAGCAGCTTCCTCGGCTTCTGCCGGCTGCTCAGCCTCCTCGGCTGCGGGTTCCTCAGCGGGTTGGGCCGGCGGTGCGGCCGGCTGCGCGCAGGCCACCACCAACCCAAGGACAACCAACAAACTGAGGGCTAACAGAATTCGTCTAAACACGGATGCCTCCTCTCTGAATCAAGCGTCAGGATATTGGGTATTAGAGATTAGAGATTAGAGATTGGAGATCCTCACCCTGCTCGCCGAAGGTCTCCCAATCTCTAATCTCCAATCGCCAATCTCCGCCTAGTAGCGCTCGGCAGAAATCCTTCACCAGTTAGACCAAGACAGCATCCCTTCGACAAGCTCAGGACGTCGCCTGAGTAGCGAAGCGTATCGAAGCGACGTCCTGAGTTCATCGAAGGGGGTGCGGCTCGATCCTAAGTACCGTACTATCCTGAACCCGCACCCTTCGATACGGCCTCCACTGCGTTCCGGCCTACCCCTCGTCAAGCTCGGGACGTCGCTCAGGATGCTAGCCGTGATCTCGATGCCAACTGGTGACTCATTTATGCCGAGCACTACTATGTCCTCGTTCCATCAAGGACGTAGAGAGTTAGTGGGAGGGAGTTCCGGCACCCGGCCCGCCAAGGGCTCCCCATTCCGCATGCGAACCACTTCCACCTCGAACCTGCTTCGGTCGCCACGGTGTACTGCGTGATAGTACTCAATGGGACGCCCGTCCTCGAGGTAGCTGACGCTATCCAGAAGAATCAGTGGCGCCCCTTCCTCGATACTCAGCAGTTCGCTTTCATACTGGTCAGCCGCTACGGCTTCGATTGTGCGGCGCCCGTGCGAGAGTTCAAAGCCATACTTGTCTTCCAATAGAGCGTACAAAGACTGCGCGCCCCAATCCTCCTCGACCAGCTCAGGGCAAATGTCATAGGGTAGATACGTCGTCACCAGGAGAATAGGTTCGTCATCGATGGAGCGCAAACGTTCGACAACAATGACCTTGTCGCCGGGCTCAACCTGGAGATAATCAGCGACCTTGCCGGTGGCTGGCTGAACTTCCCGCATCAATACCTTCGTCACTGGCGTGAGACCCTGGGCCACCATATCTTCGTAGAAGCCGGACAGGTCCTGCATCAAACTCTCGCTGATCTTGGGCTCCGCAACAAAGGTGCCCTTGCCTTGCTCGCGGTAGAGCAATCCCTCGTATTCCAACTCTCGGAGGGCCTGGCGCACCACGGTGCGGCTAATGCCGAAAGTCTGGCACAGTTCGGTTTCAGAAGGGAGCCGCTGCCGTGGTTGCCATTTTCCGCCCTCAATCTCCTGCCGGAGCAACTCCTTGAGCTGGAAGTAGAGGGGTAACGGACTATCCTTCTTGATCGTATCGCTGCGGTCGAGTGTTGTGCGCTCGCTCAAGAACCCTGCTCCATGTTCAACTACCGTTACGTCATGATGTTGTCATGTTGTAATGATAAGCTTGCCCGTATTATAAGGATAGCGCCGGAACTTGTCAAACCAGCGCAATCGCATGAAAACCCGAACGGGCAATATCGGTCAAACTCCTGGGTTCAGTGGCCGATTTTGACCGAGACAATCGAGTTTGTCGCTTCAATCCGCTCATTGAAGCAGATGCGAAGGCCGTTAAGTACCTGCCTTGACGCCCAAAATGACTGTTACATGGAATGTTTAGACTGGGCTTTTTGGCCAATCTGCCTCCAAGAATTCGATTCCGGATTGGACCCTATTGCGTCCCTCATATTGTCATCCCTTCGCTGCGCTCGAGGGCAGGTCTGAGCGGCTCAGTAAGATACTGACATAGTCGAAGTTGCCTTCTCAGCTTATCTACTCTCATAGTCGAAAGTGGGAAAGCGAAGAATCTCCGTCGATACGTCCAATCCAAGACCAGCGGTGTCCTCCACTGTAAGGTTTCGCGGAGATTCTTCACTCCGCTTGTCTGCCTTATGAACGTTTTGCCAAAATTAGATATCACGAAGGATATGGCGGTCGCTGACAGTTGGACGCCGCTCCGTTCAGAATGACAGATAGGCGGAATCGACTCTTTCGACGTGAAAACGGACTCTAATCATTCCATGTTGTTCAGTATTCAGTTGTGTGAAGACGACGTATTGCGTGATGCATATTGCGTAAGGGTTGATTTCAACCGTTACGCAGTACGCAATACGCATCACGTACGCCGCTATCTCTCTTCATCAAACGGCGCCAGGTGGCGCTCGAAATGCTTCTCCAGCACGTCGTAGTACGCTTCCTCATCAGCTTCCAACGCGCCCAGCAGGCGATCGCGGAAGCGGTAGCCGCCAGCGCCGTCCCGCATCGTCAGCACCGAGCCAAAGGTCACGTGCAGCACCTGCCGGCCATCGAACTGATCCAACACCGACGTCAGTTCCTCGTCAGCCAGCTCAGCCGGCGTGGGGACCTTGCCCGGCTCGGCGGAAACGTGATACGTGGCCTTGTCGGTTTCGTAGCGGTCCAGGCCGAAGGCCAGAATTTCGCGGAAGAGTTCGGGATCGATGCCGGCGATGGCCCGCAAGGCTTCCAGGTACGAGGTGCCGGCCGTCTTCACATGCACCAGGTCGCCGGCCTGGCGTGAGAAAGCAGGATACAGGCTGAACTTGTCCGATCCCGAGTGCAAACTCAGCTTGTACGGACCCAAGTGCTCGGCGATGGCGACGTGCTGGGCGAAGCTCTCCTCGAATTCCTCCAGAGCCTCCCCTGAGCTTGTCGAAGGGTCGCCGATGTAGTCGACGCCCTTCTCGAAACGACCCACGTAGCGCGGCGCCAGGCTCACCCACTCGACACCCAGCCGGCGCAGCTCGCTGGCGACGAAGAAGTGCTCCAACACGGTAGTCGGCGTCTCCGTCTCATCCACCGACATCTCCAGCTCGAACGGTTCAGCCCCCATGCGCTCGGCCAGATGGCGATACATCACCGCCGTATGAGCCACCGCTCGGCTGTACTTGGCCGCTGCCCGCAGCAACGATTCTTCGTCAAAAGTGAGGCTGAAGTCGCCGAGATCGAAAGTTTGATCCTGATACAGGTCGCGTAACTTCGCCGGCGCAGCATCGAGCGCGCGCCACGGCAAATCTTCAACCTTCTTCTCCAAGGTGGCCGGCTCGTCGGCATCCGCGGCGTTGTCCACGTATTCGCTGGGATCGATGGTGTAGAAGGTGAAGCCGGCCTCGACACAGACGTCGATATCGTCGGTCGTCATCAGGTGATCGGCGTCAGCGCCGAAGCCGCCGCGCCAGCCCTCCTCGAACACGCCCCACGTCGCGTCATCCATGACCTCCTCGGGCGTGCGGTCCGTGCGCGTCATCTCGCGGATGGACTGTTGGGCGAAGATGGGCAGCATGTCGTGCTTGCGCGCAGCGCGAACGTGGCCCGGCGTCGCCAGGCCCAGCCGATCCCCAAAGCCGAAAGATTTCTCAAGGCCGAGCACGGTGGGCGCGGTGAAGGGGAGAGCATCTCGCAGCGCCTCAGCGTTAGCGTGACTGGTCGGGCAAACCTGCAGGACCAGGTCCTCTTCTTCGAACTCGACGAATTCTTCGCTTCCCGCGAAGGCCGGCAGGGCCTCGTAGGACACGATACCCAGCCACTTCTCCGTGCCACGCCCTGAGCCCTTCGACAAGCTCAGGACGGCGCCCTTCGAAGGGTCGCGCCGGCCCAGAAAGAAAAGACTACGCCGGGCGGCGGTGATAGATCTTGGATAGATCGTCAGATCGCTGAGGCGGCCTAACTGGGTTTCAAGGTCATTCGCTTCCTCCCGGGAAAACGGGGGCTTCAGTTCTGAAACATGCAGCAATTCGATGATAGAAGACATGGGGTCACTCATTCTCGATAGGGGCGCTTGTAGATTCACGTACAACCAGCCGGCAGGGCAACAACGCATCAGCTACGGGTCGTTCGGCAAGCAGATCAAAGAGTATTTGCATCGCCCGATTTCCCATTTTGAGTCTCGGTTGGTGCACGGTGGTCAAAGCCGGCGCCACGTACCAACTGGGCGCAATGTTGTCAAAGCCTACCACCGACAGCTCGCCCGGCACGTGGATGTCACGTTCGCGTGCCGCCAGCAGAACGCCAACGGCCGTCCGATCATTGTAGCAGAACACAGCCGTCACGCCGGCGTCCAGCAAGGGACCTAACCCCAATCGGCCATTCTTTATGTCATCCATCGTGTCAGGCACGGTGGACCAATCGGGGTCAACAGTGATGCCGGCCTGCTCCAGTTCAGCCTGCCAGCCGGCTTGTCGTCGCCGATTCGAGGGTGGCCGAAGGCCGCAGCCGATATAGCCAACGCGCTGATGGCCCAGCTCCACGAGGTGGCGCACCGCCAAGCGCGCTCCCGCCTCGTCATCGGCCGAAACAGAGTAGACGTAGTCACTGTCGGCTTGATTATTCACGAGAACGATGGGCACGCGAAGCCGCTCTAGATGATCGCCATACAGACGACCGACGCGCGAAGCCACGACAATGACACCGTCCACGCGCCGGCGGTGGAAAGTCTCAACAATCTCCATCTCGCGATCGGGGTCGGCGTGAGATGAGCAGAGAAAGACACTGTAGCCGGCCTCCGTGGCTAGACCCTCAACCCCGTCAACGATTCGATCGACGAACGGATCAGAAATGGACGTGACAACTAGACCAATGGTTCGCGTTTGGCGGGTCACCAGGCTTTGAGCAACAGCACTCGGCGTGTACCCCATTTCTGCTGCGAGACTCTGAATGCGGGCAGCAGTCTCTGGGTTCACGAGAGGACTGTCTCGCAAAGCACGCGAGACAGTAGAATGGGAAACACCAGCAGCTTTAGCGATGTCCTTGATGGAAACACTCACGACCTTGACCCAAAATGAATAAGTCAGAACGAGCCAACACTAGCGGTCTGCACACGTGTGCAAAACCAATGCTTATTATACCAAAAGCCGGCGCCGATGTCAAGAGTTTTTTGAGCATGGTTCAATTGAGGCGGAAAACACCTTGACACTTTTGGGTAGCAGGCCAACCGTGTTGGCCGTCGAAAGCGAGCCAAACTTCGCATTTCGGAGCCGCCCAACGCGGTTGGGCTAACTACCCATGGTGTTAATTGTCAACCAGGGTTCTGGCCAAACTGAACCATGCCGTATTTTGAGCCGGTTTTACGATTTACCCAGTTCCCACCTGGCGTAATGTCGCCCAGCACCGTCGCATGCTGCGCCCCCGTGCACGCCGGCAACGTTCCCGGGTAATGGTGCCAGGTCGCATAGGCCAAGATGGCGAAAGCCACAGCCTCCTTGGCCTCCGCCGGCACACCCCATACATCAATGGGCGTTATGTCAACCGACGGCAGTCGTTCGCGCAGCATCGCCATAAGCGTCGCATTCTGTGTGCCACCGCCGCTCACGATGATCTCATCTACTGGCGGCAGGAAGTCGCGATACACCCGCGCAATGGAGGCGGCAGTGAGGGCCGTGACTGTCGCCACGATGTCGACGTCGGCCAGGCCCCGAGCTTGGCCCTGAGCCCACAGTTGTGCGCCAAACTGGGCGCCAAACACCTCTCGCCCCGTCGTCTTGGGCGGTGACCGCTGAAGATACGGATGCGCCATCCACTCCGCCAACAACTCTTCATCCGCCTGGCCGGCACTCGCCAGTTGCCCGTCCTGATCGTACGACCACTCCCCGTCCGTCGCCCGGCGCGCTGCATCATCGATGAGCATGTTGCCTGGCCCCGTGTCGAAGGCGAAAGCGTCGGAAGGTGTGTCGCAGCGCGGCGGCAGGAAGGTCACGTTGGCGATGCCGCCAATGTTTTGCGCGGCGCGGGCTTCGGTCTCGTGGCTGAAGAGCAGCCAATCTACGTAGCTGACCAGCGGCGCTCCGTGCCCGCCGGCGGCCATATCGCGTGCCCGGAAGTTGCTGACCGTGGTGATGCCGGTCCGTTCGGCGATGACGGCGCCCTCACCGAGCTGAAGCGTGGCGCCCGGCGTCCCCTCGGCCGGCGGGATGTGCCACACTGTCTGGCCGTGAGAGCCAATCAGATCCACCTTCTGAGGCGTAAAACCAGCCGCCTCGATCACCTCTAGCGCAGCGCCGGCGAACGCCTCGCCGATGGCGAAGTTGACCCGACAGACGCGGTCCACCGTGCCGGTGTCAGGCCGGAAGCAAGCGAAGATTTCCTGACGCAGTTCTGGATCGTAGGCGACGTGGACGTGCTGACGTAACGAGAGGTCTATCCCGTCATCATCGCCGGCGCCGGGCGGCCGGCCCTCGATTTCAACCAAGACGGCATCAATCCCATCCACTGACGTGCCGGACATCAATCCGATGACGTGCATTCTGCTGACGTGCATTCTGCTGACGTGCATTCTGCTGACGTGCATGATGTCTCTCCACCAGTCTGTGTTGCCGCGATCGCCTCGTGCAGGGCCACACGAAATTTCGCGATTCTCCCACCCTGCCGCCGGCCGTAGTACACCCGGTTGGTCAAACAGACAACGACCAACGCCTGTTCTGGATCGACCCACAGAGATGTGCCCGTGAAGCCCGTGTGCCCATAAGCCCGCCGGCTGAACGGGTGACCGCTGCTCGTTTCGTCCGGCGACCAGAGCTGCCAGCCCAACCCTCGGCGCACCGCCTCGTCTTCAGCCTGACAGCGGGTCATCTCCATCACCGTTTCTGGGTGTAGGAGCCCCCACCCGCCGCGCACGTAGACCTCACCCAGCCGCGCCACGTCTCGGGCCGTGCTGAACAGACCGGCGTGGCCGGCCACGCCATCCATCCCGGCGGCGTTCTCATCATCCACCTCGCCGATCAGCCAGCGCTGGCGCCAGGCACAGACTTCGGTCGGCGCAAGGCTTGAGGATGGAGAATGATGGAAGGGGGAGGATGGGATTGGACTTTCCCTATCGAGTTCGATCCTTAACCGGTGCCTCGTCGAGTGAGTTCTGCGCCTCATGTAAGTCCGCCGGGGACTCATACCAGTGTCCGTGAGAGAGGGATGTACTGACTTGTACGGACAAATTTAGTATACCAAACTATGACAACGATGTCAAGGGTGAAATCCGGGTAGTGTTCAAACCGAACAAATGAGCTATAGCTTTTCATTGGACACTTTAGCACGGATGACCCTTACACCATCCTCGGTTTTCCGCCTGCTTCTCAGACCTTCCAGGCGACGAAAAGTGTCCAATCAGTTGCCGCGTAGGCAGGTGTGTGGAAGCTGTTCTGTGAACACTACCCATTTCTCCCGCATATTCCCTGTGTAGGCACGAAGTGCCTGAGTAGTCACCTTATGATCAAGTATTTGAATGGACGGAGGCTTTGAAGTATACTACTGGACAGTCGAACTCGATTCCGGTTCTGACTACGAACATTGAACAATGAGCGAGAGAGAATCATGTTGAAGCAATTCTGTGTTACACCTTCGATGGGTAAGCGGCTGATCGGGAAGGCAATGGCTCTTCACCCAGACATAAAGAAGGTGCTCAAAAGGGGAACGTTGGTCATTATTGCCGGCACGACGAATGGCTATGCGGCCGAAGAGATTCTCAAGTCGCTGGGACAGGCCGAAGGGTTCACGCGTGAGGGGTTTCGGCGCGGAATGGTGGTAGCTCCGGGGGCCGAGGCCATCGAGGCTGACTACCCGGGAGATGTGGTCATACGTAACGGTGAATGGCAACAAGGCAAGACCATCTTTGACGTAGCCGATGATCTTGAAACGGGAGACGTCGTCTTGAAAGGGGCCAACGCGTTCGACGCACGTGGACAGGCTGCCGTACACGTCGCTCACCCCAAAGGAGGAACCATCCTTGCAGCAATCTCGGCCATGATCGGTCGACGGGTACAACTGCTTGTACCGGTGGGACTGGAGAAACGTGTGCTGGAAGACATCCATGTTCTGGCCCGGCGGTTGAATGCGCCGGATGCGGAAGGTGTGCGTCTTCTACCCATCCCTGGAAGGATCTTCACCGAACTAGATGCCATCAAACTGATGACGGGGGCTGAGGCTTGCCTTGTTGCAGCTGGCGGCGTTTACGGGGCAGAAGGTGCCAGCCGGCTGGGCATCAGCGGCAGCGAAGAGCAAGTTCAAACTGCAACGGAACTGATCGAGGCGATTGCAGATGAACCACCTTGCAGAGTATAGAGTCTAAGGTTGCGTCGTTCACCCTTAATTCATGAGCGCAGCCCCCGATCCTGAGCCACCGTCGTCCCTCAATCGGCCAACGCAACAGCAGCCCTGAACGCACGGTACGCGGCCGGCATGTCGTCAGCGGTGAACTCGACGCGCCGGCCATCTACCCGGCGTGCACCTGGCAGGTCTTAGGGGTTTGGCCTTGCCTCTACTTGACAGGTGACTTATGGGGAACACCAGAGACACAGCCTTGTCAGGCCCTACTGAATATGCTATAATGAGCCGTAGGCAGAGAAGAAGAAAGCGTTGACATCGGCCCCGCCGCCGGCGGGGCCGATGTCATTAGCCGCGCAATCAAATCAAATTTGACCGAGAGCACCCGGCCAGTATAATTCCGGAGGCGTAACTACCCAGGCTATTGCCCGGCTACCAGCCTCGCAGGTGAGAAATGCGGAAAGAAGGGGTCGGTGGGGGGCAGCTGCCCCCCACCGACC
>JAANWY010000124.1 GCA_018263655.1 Anaerolineales bacterium
CTCAGGACGTCGCTTCGATACGCTTCGACGGGCTCAGGACGTCGCTCAGGATGCTCATCCCGAGCGACGTCCTGAGTTCATCGAAGGGCTTGACGAGGGGCTGTCTTGATCTAACTGGTGAAGGATTTCTGCCGAGCACTACTAGCTCGTGAATCTTCAGTCTCGATGCTGGAAAAACGCTCCAAGCCGCGTTAATATAGGTGAAGTTAAGTAGAAACAGCCGCCGACTATTCTTGCCTCCCCCCTGGCAACTATTATTGCGCCAGGGGGGTTTATTAGTCAGCCGCCGCTTCGCGAATGCGTTTGGCCAGCGCTCGGGCGCGGGCCGGCGCATCCCCCACGTAGTCTCCAGCGTCTAACAGCTCCCGAACCTGATTGGGGCCCAAGAGTGCGGTGATGGCTGTGTCGCTGGCCAGCCGTTCAGCCAATGGATTAGGCTCTCCATCGGCGACGGCCTCCCACGCCGCCAGCGAGTGCCGGCGAATCACTTCGTGCAACGCCTGGCGATCTGCCCTATTTTGAGCTTGTCGAAGAGTGCCGACCTTCACCGCTTCCATCAGCACTCGCTCCGTCGCGGCGAAGACCCCGTACTTCTCCAGGTTGCGCGCCAGCGCTCCCTCATCGATCTCCAACCCACGCAGCACCCGGCCGGCTCTTCGCAGAATCTCGTCAGTGGCCAAGAAGGCGGCCGGCAACACCTCGCGCCGGTTCGCTGAGTCATCCATCGTCCGCTCCAGCAAATTGTCGGCCATGTTGCCCCAGGCGATGCGCGGCAACGAGGCCACGAAGCGCGCCAGGCTGTCGATGTTCTCGGCGACGATGGGGTTGCGCTTGAAGGGCATGGCCGAGGAGCCCACCTGCTTGGCGCCGAAGGGCTCGAACCACTCGTGGGCCAGCGGCGATTGCAGCACGCGCAGGTCGAAGGCGAATTTGTAGAGCGTGCCGCCCAAGCCGGCCAGCGCGTTGAGCACCAGCCAGTCCTGCTTGCGCGGATAGACCTGCGTGGTCACGTCGAAGCTCTCCAGACCGAGGGCCTCCATGACGCGCGTCTCCAGCTCCGCCGGCGTCGTTTCGGTGCCGGCCAGCAACTGCACAAACGACGCCGATGTGCCGGTCGCGCCTTTGATCCCCTTGCCACGGATCCCATCTCGCACCCGCCGTAACTCCTGGAGATCCATGAGCAGGTCCTGACCGTACTGCGCCAGCCGATAGCCGACGGTGGTGGGTTCGGCCGGCTGCAGGTGGGTGAACCCCATGCAGGCGACGCCCGCCCAGCGTTCTATCTGGCCGGCCAACGTCTCCAGCAGCGCATCCAGGCGATCGAGGGTCAGGTCAAGGGATTCGCGAATTCGCACGGCATCAGTGTTGTCTTTGAGGTCCATGCTGGTGGCGCCCAGGTGAATGATCCCGCCGCCCACGGGGCACTGCTCGGCAAACGCGCGGATCTCGGCCATCAGGTCGTGGCGGATCTCACGCTCGATCTCGTGCGAGCGGGCGATATCGACCTCGTCTTGATGGGCGCGTAGATCGGCGACTTGCTCGACGGTCACGAGGCCGGCCGCCTGCTGCGCTTCGGCCAGGGCGACCCAGATGCGGCGGAAGAGCCGGCGGCGGTGCACCTCGGACCAGATGTGGCGCATCTCGTCGCTCCCGTAGCGCCAGGTGAAGGGCGACAGAAACGTTGTGTGATCAAAATGCTCAGTCATTTTCGACTCCATGAATGACAGCGAATTAAGGACCAAACAAATCCCGTATGCCTCCAGTTTGTTCCTGTCTCAGTTGGTTGTAGTGTCAGCCGTGAGAACTCCACAGCGATCTCCCTTCAGTATAAGGCAAGGTTCAGCGCCCGTCAATGCATCCGGACGCCCCAAGATAAGTGCTATCTTCCTTGCCACCAGCCCAGACTTGCACTACGATTGAGCTGAGATATGGCCGACCTGTCGAGGCCAACGTCGGCTCCCGCAACAGCAATTCGAAAGCGAAGTTGACTACTCAGGCGCTTCGTGCCTACACAAGAATAGACCAGAAAAAGAGTAGCTGAATGCTTAGGGAGGAAATCGCCATGTGTCTGCGAGGAACGATCGCGCTACTCATCATCCTGATAGTAATGGCTTGCCAGCCCATCCCGACCGCGCCGCCGGTCCAACCCGCCGCTGGCACCACTACGACCGCTACGCCACCGCTGCCGGCCGGCGCACTGGAATCTGCGGAGGAACAGATGCCGATGACGGAAGACACCCTGGACCTGGACGAAGCCAACGTGACGTTCGTCAAAGCCACCGAGGCCGGCGACGGCACTTGGCGCTTCGACGTCACCGTCCGGCACAACGACGAAGGCTGGGACCACTACGCAAACGGTTGGGACATCGTGCTGCCTGACGGTACCGTGCTGAAGAGAAATCCGGACGACGAGTTCACACGGCTGCTGCTCCACCCACACGAAAACGAACAGCCCTTCACCCGCTCTCAGTCTGGGCTCACGATCCCTGAAGGCGTGAGCGAGGTGACGGTCCGCGCCCACTGCATCGTGCACGAGTTCGGTGGCCGCGATGTCGTCGTTGATCTGACAGCGGAAGAGGGACCCCACTTCAAGATAGAGCGCCGGCCATGACTGGAGTAAGAATCCCCCCACGAGCCACGTCTACTTAGCAAGGGTAAGCAAGAGACCGCGAAGGTCGACGGCCACAGCGAAGTGGCAGCCGAGGATGATACGATATGAACCACCGACACTGAAGTCGACCATAAGGCAACTTTTTGCTATCGTATTTGACTCATCCAGCGATGTCTGCTATAATGGCTGGCATATAACATCCAACTGGTCACTCAATCAATCGCAGACCCTAGGAGGTCAGCGTGTGGTAAGTTAGGTAACCACACAAGAAACAGAATCGAACCTTGACAACCGACCCACGGTCACAGACCTGGGTCGGTTTGTGTTTTCTAAGAGGAACAACGGCGTACCCCGCCACGTTGCAGCTCACAACAAAGCCTGTTGGCAACATACAGACGCCTCGACGACCTGCTACCCCCATCACCACTCCACGATCCGTGGCCAGAATGGGGTTTTTTGTATCCGCAGGTCAGAGTTCAGACCTCGGTTACGGGTTTGCTCACGTAAACCGACGCATGATGGAGGTAATGTGAATGTCAGTCTCAGAACAGGTACAGTCCCAGACCAGCGGACGATCCAAGGGCAAGGGCCTCATCGGCCTTATCGGCGAGTTGCAGGATACGCAACGCTTCCAAGATCAACACTGGGAAGGCACATTCGAAGAGTACTTAGACATCGCAGCTAACAATCCTGCAGTGACGCGCTCGGCTTTCCAGCGGCTGTACGACATGATCCTGTCCTACGGCACGGAGGAATACACCGAGAATAAAGAAACCATCATTCGTTACAAATTCTTCGATGACCCCATCGACGACGGCAAAGATGCCATCTACGGCCTAGATCGCTACCTCATGGAGCTGGTAGACATATTCCACTCCGCGGCGCACCGTTACGGCACTGAACGACGCGTGCTTCTACTCCACGGGCCAGTCGGTAGTTCCAAGAGCACCATCGTTCGGCTCTTGAAAAAGGGGTTGGAACGGTATTCGCAAACTGACGAAGGTGCACTCTACACGTTCCGCTGGGAGACCGAAGATGAACACTTCGACTGTCCAATGCACGAAGACCCATTGCACCTGATCCCGCAGCGGTTCCGGGCCGACGTGCTGTCGAAACTCAACAGCAACCTAACAGAGGACGAGCAGATCCACATCGAGGGCGATCTCTGTCCCGCGTGCCGCTTTGTATTCCAGCGCTTGCTCGAGAGATACGACGGTGACTGGACGAAGGTCATCAGCTACATCCGCGTGAAACGCTTGATCCTCTCCGAAAAGGATCGGCGGGGCATTGGCACGTTCCAGCCCAAGGACGAGAAGAACCAGGACTCGACGGAGCTCACCGGTGACATCAACTACCGTAAGATCGCCGAGTACGGCTCCGACTCCGACCCCCGGGCCTTCAATTTCGATGGAGAATTCAACATCGCCAACCGAGGGTTGGTCGAGTTCATCGAGGTCCTGAAGCTGGATGTGGCGTTCCTCTACGATCTACTGACGGCGTCGCAAGAGCACAAGATCAAGCCGAAGAAGTTCGCCCAGACCGACATCGATGAAGTGATTATTGGACATAGCGTAGCCGGCGATACACCCATCCTGTATCAGGTCGATGATCAAATCCACTGGGCAACACTCGCCGAGCTCTACGAACGCTACGTGGGCTGTCCAGAAGGCGTTCAGGTCCTGTCGGTTCGTGTGGAGACTGGCGCCGTCGAATGGACACCGGTGAGAGCCCTGCACCGGCATCGCTTCAGCGGTCAGATGCTCCAGACATCTCAGAAATGGGGTGTCGTTGAGACTACACCGAACCATTCCATCTACGACCGTGATCTGAAGCCCTTTTATCCCGAGGAACGACATGAGGTGTTGGCGCTGCGCGAGTTGCCACCGGTATCATTGGAGGAAGCTGAACTTCACTTGTCGATTCCCGGGACGATCAATGACGATAGCAACCGCGCATACTGTGTCAAGGCACAGCCAGGGTGGGTGCGTATCGATCGTCCACGGGTGGCTACGCAAATGCGTACCGTCTACGATCTTCACGACGAACAGAGCCTCAATGCCCTCTTGACGGTTACCGCATGGTACGTAGCCGAAGGGCACGTCAATGGACGCAACGGTGGCGTCGTCATCACCCAGTCGGATGAGGCTGAATTAGAGCGGGTGCAGGGAGCGTACCAGCGGATCACCACAGCCCATGGCTCTATCGACTTCGGTGCAAAGACAGACTCTGCTTGGCGTCTATACTTAGCATCCGAAATCATCGAGGCCATGCTGACCCACTACTGCAGTGAGCACGCTGCTTCAAAACGCCTGCCCGATTTTGTTTTTAACCTGCCACGCGTCTACCAGGAACACTTATTCAACGAGTTAATCAACACGGATGGCAGCCGCGCGCTCTCCGCTGGCATCGATGCTGTTGTGACAGACACTTACCGTGACCAGTATTTCGAGTACAAGACCACGTCGCCCATGCTGGCTGCCCAAGTAGCAACGCTGGCCAGTCTACTGGGGCTAGATTACAGCGTCTACCTGTGGAAACGCGAGGACTACAAGGACGCCTACCGCATCCGTTTCTGCAAAGGTGCAGGGGTGCGAGGTGGTCGCCATCATAGTTTCGAGGCTCGGTTACACCACCGGCCGGCAGAAAACGAGTGGGTGTATGACATCGAATGTGTCGGCAATCACAACTTCGTTTGTGGTGTAGGCAACATTGTATGTCACAACACCAATGAGCCCGAGTATCGCAAGCTCCAGAGCAACGAGTACATGGAAGCACTGCGCGACCGGACCGTCAAGATTGATATCCCGTACATCACGCGGCTGAGCGATGAAATCAAGATCTACGAGAAGGACTTCAACCAAGATCAGATCGTTGGCAAGCACATTGCGCCGCACGTCATCGAGCTGGCAGCGATGTGGGCCGTGCTGACGCGGATGGAAGAACCGAAACACGCCGGCCTCACCCTTCTCCAGAAGATGAAGCTCTACGACGGTAAGAGCCTTCGCGGATTCACGGAAGACTCCGTCAAGGAACTGAAGGCAGAGGTGGAGCGCGAGGGCATGGAGGGCATCTCGCCGCGCTATATCCAGGACAAAATCTCCAACGCGCTGGTCAACTCCGGCAACCAGCGGCACGCAGAAGCCGTGGACCCGCGCTACCCTGATGGTTGCGTCAACCCGTTCATGGTATTGAACGAAATGGAAACCGGCCTCAAGCACCACTCCCTCATCAACAGCGACGAACAGCGCCAGCGCTTCAGAGCCCTGTTGGCTGTGGTCAAGGAAGAGTACGGGGATATCGTCAAGAACGAAGTGCAGCGGGCCATCGCCGCCGATGAGGAGGCGATCCAGCGTCTGGCAGCAAACTACATTGACAACGTACGAGCCTATACTCAGCGCGAGAAAGTCCGCAACAAGTTCACCGGCCAAGACGAAGAGCCGGATGAGCGCCTGATGCGGTCCGTCGAGGAAAAGATCAACATCCCCGAAAATCGGAAGGACGACTTCCGTCGCGAGATCATGAACTACATCGCCGCTCTCTCACTAGACGGCAAGAAGTTCCGCTTTGACTCGAACCCGAGGCTCCACAAGGCGCTAGAGCTGAAGCTCTTCGAGGATCAGAAGGACAGCATCAAGCTGACGAGTCTAGTCACCAGCGTAATCGACCAGGAAACGCAAGAGAAGATTGATGTCGTGAAGAGCCGCATGATCAAGAACTACGGTTACTGCCAGGTCTGCGCGACCGACGTGCTGAACTACGTGGCGAGTATCTTCGCCCGCGGCGACGTGCGCGACATGCGGACCTGAACAGCAATTCCCGCTCTACCGTCGTCCTCGCATTGGCCCAAAGTATCAAGATATGTTGTGACTACTCAGGCACTTCGCACCTACACAAGAAGAGATCGGAAAAAAGGGGTCGGTGGGGGGCGGCCGCCCCCCACCGACCCCTTTTTTCCGCATTCCTCAACTGCGCGGGTGGCAGCCTGAGTAGCTTGACAATGTTAAATTCGGTTCAGAAACAGCCTTTTGCTCGCCGAAGAGCCTGTGCTGAGCGTAGCCGAAGTATCTCCTGACCGAGGCGAATGAGGCCCTTCGTCAGGCTCAGGACGCCGCTCGGTCAGGAGACCTTCGGCCAGCACGCCAGGCAACTTAACATTGTCAAGGTAGTACGACAAGTTTATGCTACATTGCTTGGAAATGATCGAATAGAAAAATGGCAGACAGAATCGAACGAGACAGCCGGCGCTTCAAAAAGGTTGTGCGCGGCCACATCAAGAAAAACCTGCGCAAATACATGTCGCAGAGGGAGATGATTGGCCGGCGCGGAAGAGACGCCGTCAGTATTCCGGTGCCGCAAATCGAGCTCCCGCGCTTCAAATTTGGCCGCAAGCAGACCGGCGGCGTGGGCCAGGGCGAAGGCGAGCCCGGCACGCCGCTGGGGCCGGCTGAGGGCGAACAAAGCAGCGGCGAAGCCGGCAACCAGCCCGGCCAGCACATCCTGGAGGTCGAGCTGACTTTCGAGGAGCTGGCCGAGCTGATGGCCGAAGAGTTGGAACTGCCCAACATTGAGCCGAAAGGCAAGAAGACCATCGTCTCAGAGAAGGACCGCTACACCGGCATCCGCCG
Source organism: Anaerolineales bacterium (assembly GCA_018263655.1). Taxonomy (GTDB): domain Bacteria; phylum Chloroflexota; class Anaerolineae; order Epilineales; family JAANWY01; genus JAANWY01. The sequence continues at coordinate 7,237 of JAANWY010000124.1, forward strand.
CGTCGGGCCAGAGAGCTTGCGTCACTTCAAGCGCACGTACAAGGAAGCGCTGAAGCGGCAAATGGCTGCCGGCACCTACAATCCGGACAACCCCCGGATCGTCCCGATCCGCGAGGACAAGCGGTATCGCTCGTGGAACGTCAAACACGAGCCGGAGAGCAACGCCGTGATCATCTACATGATGGATGTGAGCGGCTCCATGGGCGACGAGCAGAAAGAGATGGTTCGGTTGACGGCCTTCTGGATCGACACCTGGCTGAAACATCAGTACGAGAGCATTGAGCGCCGCTACATCGTCCACGACGCCGCAGCCAAGGAAGTCGATGAGCACACGTTCTATCACCTGCGTGAAAGCGGCGGGACGCTCATCTCGTCAGCCTACACGCTCTGCAACAAGCTGATCGACGAGGAGTACGATCCCGAAGAGTGGAACATCTACCCGCTCCACTTCTCCGACGGCGACAACTGGGGGGGCGATGACACCCGTAAGTGCATGGACATCTTGCGCGAGGGGTTACTCCCGAAGTCAAACATGTTCGCCTACGGTCAGGTGCGCAGCTACTACGGCAGCGGCGAGTTCATCGCCGACCTGGACGCGGCATTTCCCGTCGAAGAGAAGGTCGTGCTCGCGGAGATCCCCGATCGCGATGGCATCTACGACACCATTCGAGCATTCTTGGGCAAAGGACGATAAATGAGCAGGGGCGCAGAGGTGCGGAGGGGCAGGGGTGAAAACCTATTTCTGATGAAGGTTACAGCTCAAAGCGGACGACAGTCCAGTGCGGGCATTCTTCTGATGTGGAGAACTGTTTGCAAGCGGTGAATTGAAGTCATGACGAGTAATTTGCCGGCTGACCTAGCCAAGATACGGGACGAGATTCGAGAGATCGCCCTGGGCTACGGGCTCGACTTCTTCGAAGTCATCTACGAGATGCTGGACTTCGACCAGATGAATCAGGTAGCGGCCTACGGCGGCTTCCCAACGCGCTACCCTCACTGGTCTTTTGGTATGGAGTACCAGCGGCTCAAGAAGAGCTACGCGTATGGGTTGCACCGTATCTACGAAATGGTGATCAACAACGATCCGTGCTACGCCTACCTGCTCGTCTCCAATGAACCGGTGGACCAGAAGCTAGTGATGGCCCACGTCTACGGGCACTCGGATTTCTTCAAGAATAACCTGTGGTTCGCTCACACGAACCGCAAGATGATGGACGAGATGGCCAACCACGGCACACGCATTCGGCGCTACATGGACAAGTACGGCGCGGATGATGTCGAAGACTTTATCGACGTCTGCCTGTCCATCGAGAACCTCATCGACCCGCACCTGCCAGGCATCCGGCGCCGGCCCCGCCCAGAGCCCGAGGATGAGGACGACAAAGCCGCATTCACCGAGCAGCGGCCCGGCGAGCTGCCGGCGAAGGAATACATGGACCCCTTCATCAACCCCTCCGCCGTCCTGACTGAGGAGGCCAAGCGCGTGCGCGAAGAGCAGGAGAGTCGCAAACAGCGCTTCCCGGAGGAGCCGGAGCGGGACGTCATGCTCTTCCTGCTAGAACACGCGCCACTGGACACCTGGCAGCAAGACGTGCTAGCCATCATCCGCGAAGAAGCCTACTACCTCCTGCCACAGCGGCAAACGAAGATACTCAATGAAGGTTGGGCCGCGTACTGGCATAGCACGATCATGACACAGTCCGGCATTATGACCAACGCAGAGGTCATCGACTACGCCGATCACCACGCGGGTACCGTGGCGATGCAGCCGGGCCGGCTCAACCCGTACAAGCTCGGCCTAGAGTTGTTCCGCGACGTTGAAGAACGTTGGGACAAGGGGCGCTTTGGCCGAGAGTACGCGCAGTGTGACGACATGCAGGCGAAGGCGAACTGGGACCAAGAGCTCGGACTAGGACGTCAGAAGGTTTTTGAAGTCCGCCGGATCTACAACGATGTCGGCCTCATCGACACATTTCTAACGGAAGACTTCGCCCGCCGGCACCGGCTGTTCACCTTCGGTTACAACGAACGCCATGAACAATACGAGATCGTAAGTCGCGAATTCGAGAAAATAAAGAAGAAGCTGCTTTTCAGCCTGACAAATAGTGGTCAGCCGATTATTCGGGTACAGAATGCCAACCTCGACAATCGAGGCGAGCTGCTGCTAAGGCACCAGCACGAGGGCATTGATCTGAAAACAGACTATGCCAGAGACACGCTGAAGCACATCTACAAGCTCTGGAATCGTCCAGCTCACATCGACACCGTCATCGACGATACTCCAAGACGACTCACCTTTGATGGCCGAGACCATCGAGTCCGGAAGTTGAGCTGAGGAGCCGAGGAGCTGAGGAGCCGAGGAGAAACGCAAGCGCATCCGTTCAAAAGCTCTCTCCTCCGCACCTCCGCCCCCCTGCACCTCTGCACAAATGAGGGAAGGAGACAGTTGTATGAGCGTCGGAGTCAAGATGTTGAAGCAGATGCAGCACCAAATCGAAGCGAAGGGAGATGCACCAACTTGGGCGCAGTCCATGAAGATCGCTCTCCAAGAAGAATCGATCCAAGTGGAGGCTGACGTGTCCGCCTACGACACTCTGGGCGTGGCTATCCGCGCGCTCAGGGTGAGGGGCGACAGCGACGCTCCCCTCGAGAAGCTGGCACAGGCCATCAGCGAGCGGGCAACTTACCTCTGGGAGCCGCTAGCGCTGATCGAGCACGACCTGGAGCGCGAGAGGGTGCAGATGCGTAGCGCACCGCCGCTGATCGAGGACGGCGCCATCGAGTTCTACGCCGGCGAATTGACGCGGCAAGCCGTGCAGCTCACACGGTACCGACAGGAAAGCGGGCAAAGGCGCCGCGACAGGGTGGCTATCACGCTGACCCACGAAGTCTTCCGGCGCCTAGTCGACGATCTGGCCGACATCCTGCACACCCCGGCGAGCGAATAGCCGAGCGCCCGGATGCCGCAACTTGTTGCGGGCTGAGAGCGTCGACGACCGGCTTTACAAACCTGGGACGCACACGCCGGCGCCCGCCAGCTTGACAATATCACAATAGATGGTAATATCGTAACTGTTCAGGCTACTTGCCCGGCTACTTGCCCGGCTACTTGCCCGGCTACTTGCCCGGCTACTGCCCTCGGAGTTGAGAAATGCGGAAAAGATGGGGGTGTGGGTGGCAGCCGCCCCCCACACCCCCATCTTTTCCGCATATTCCTTGTGTAGGCACGCAGTACCTGAGTAGCACTGATCACATCTTCACGGAGGACCTTTGAACACT
>JAANWY010000125.1 GCA_018263655.1 Anaerolineales bacterium
TGCCCTTCGATGAACTCAGGACGTCGCTCGGGATGAGCATCCTGAGCGACGTCCTGAGCCCGTCGAAGGGTAGCGAAGCGTATCGAAGCGACGTCCTGAGTTCATCGAAGGGCCCGACGAGGGGCTAGCCGTGATCTCGACGCCAACTGGTGACTCATTTATGTCGAGCACTACTAGAACCTTTCGAGCAGCAGGATGGGCAGGAGGAACTCCAACCTGGCGTTGCCTTCGACCGGCACACTGGCGGTTACCATGATTTGTCTGGTTGGGCCGGCCTCCCAACGGACTTGATTGCCCACGTAGCTGAGCAGGGGGTGGCCCTTAGCGTTACCTCCATCGTAGACCTGGTGTTCGACGATGGTATAGATCGCGAATTCGGCCGCTGTGTGGGAGCCGCGATAGATATGATTGCCCGAAAACGTGTACAGCATCTCGTTGCTGGCAGTGCGCGTCACGTGGTAGTCGTCTACAGTGTACACTGGCGGGTTCGTGGCGCCCGGCCCGACCCAGACATATGCTCCTCGGATGGTGTACACGACCGGTGCATCCAGCGTTGAGCCGGCGTGGAGCGAGATGGGTGCGGATGCGGGCGTCCTAATGACGAGGGGGAGGAAGGCTGTGAACACCGCGCAGTTATCCGCTTGAGAGACCGGCAGCGTCGCCGGCTCAGCTTCGCATAGCGTGGCGCCAAGCAGTAACTCAACAGCGACACAGGCGACGATCAGCAGTCTCTTCATCACGCCACGGCTCTCTGCTATTCCGTGTGTCTCGATGGCACGTCCTTGGTCAGCGTGTTCTGCAAACGCGTCGCTGGGTACTCGGACAGATCAGTTTCGAACATCACGTGCCGGTTGTCGCGTAGAACCTCCAGCGTGATTCGGTCGCCGATGGCGTGCTGGGCCACCAGGTGGTTCAGACCCGACTGATTCCGAACGGGCTGCCCATCGATGGCTAGGACCACGTCCGGCGTTGTCTCCCTCGGCTCGTCACCCAGCCGAACGAGTCGGGTGCCGGCCCGAAGGCCAATTCGGGCGGCTGGTGAGCCAGGGTAGACTTCCTGGATCACCAGCCCATGCTCTTGCCCTTGGCCGGCATCGGTGGGACGCCCGGCGACACCCAGGAACGGTCGCCGAACGTATCCGTGAGCCATGAGCTCACGCGCTACCTGCAGGGCGGTGCGGCTGGGAATCGCGAACCCGATGCCGACCGAGCCCCCCGACGGCGACTCGATGCGCGTGTTGAGGCCAATGACGCGGCCGTTGGCATTGAACAGTGGCCCTCCCGAGTTGCCTGGGTTGATGGCCGCGTCGGTCTGCAGCACCCCGGCCACGTCGGGCGCGTATGGATCGCTGCTCGCCAGCCGGCGCCCCACGGCGCTGATGTAGCCCACCGAAAGCGAATGAGAAAGCCCGTAGGGGTTGCCCAGGGCGACGGCCAGATCACCAACCTGAACGTTGTCCGAGCCGCCGAAGGGCGCGACAGTCAGCCGCTTGGGTGGCGCATCCACCTTCAGCACCGCTAGATCGGTTGCAAGATCCCATCCGATCAGCCTGGCGGGTACCTGACCCAGCCCCGGCAACTGAACGGCGATGTCGCGGTCACTCTGGGCGTCCCGGATCACGTGGTAGCTGGTCAGCACGTGACCCTGCTTGTCGAAGACGACGCCAGAGCCCGTGACGCCGGCCGACGTCACCTGAATGTTGGCCACAGCGGGGCTAAGCCGGGCGTAGATGATGCTGATCGCCGCGTGTTCGGTTTGCAGTCGCCACAGCATCAGGCCACTGAGAAATATGGTGATCATCAGGAAGCTGGCCAGCGCGCTTAAGAAGATGGTTTGCTGGACGTCTGTCTGAGTGGCATACTCTTCCCGATGACGCTCTGGTTGTGCTAGCTGCACTAAGTACGGGAACAAAGCGGGGGACTCCTCTCCTTTCCCCAGCGCGGCCCGCGGCGCACCGAGGCTGTCTCGAACCTGCTTCATGCAAATAACCTGGACGGGGGCATCGCTCACCAGATTGTGGGCCGGCTGGGCGTTCAGTTGATGTTTATGCAACATGAGCTCTCGACCTCCACTTAATAATCGGACTTACGCGGTCAGCATGCTGAGTAGCCTCGCGGAGGCGTATCGAAGTGCGCTGACCACTCAAAACGACCCTTCGATACGGCTTCGCCTACTCAGGATGCGTTTTGAGTGGTCCACCGCGTAAGTCCTGTTAATAATTCAGTCGTGCCAACTCAGAGATGCGAAGTCACACTTGCCCGCGTCGCTCATGCCTGCGTGGAGTATCATCTCAATATTTCGGGGCTATGTAGGTCGAAATGGTATTTCGACCCGACGATTTACCAAATCGTCGTACATGTCCCCCCACATATTGAGAAGACACCCCGTGGATGACTGCTCGGTGACTGTCGTTCTCACCCCTATAAACGCAGACGCGGGGCGTTTTCTGGTATCGGGGGCAAAAACAAGCCCCTGGCAATCCCGCCAGGGGCTTGGGCAGTGGCTGAAGCGATGTTTGCCGGCGCTGCGATTACGGAGGCGGGCACTTCGCCGGTTGTTCGCTGGGCGTCAGCATGGTGCAGGCGACGTTGCTGATGCCGTCCCCCAAGTTCGCATCGCCGGTGTTCACGGCGTGATCATGAATCAAATCGCGGACCACGGCCGGCGGTGGAGCCGGGCTCCCCGCGCGTTCCAGCGTCAGTGCGGCCAGTCCAGTGACCAGAGGCGTGGCGAAGGAGGTGCCGGCCCAGTAGACGTAGCCTGGATCGCCTGTGGGCGGGTCCAGCGCCAGGCTGATCAGACATCGATCCGGCGTTGAGTTCGGATTGCCGAGCTCACACACCGGGATCTGGCAGGAGGGAGCGCCGGCACCGCCGGGTGCTGCCACGTCCCCGACGTTGGAGAAACACCCACGCGTCCCCTCGATGTCCGTGGCCGCCACCCCCAGCACCCCGGGCTCGTCGGCCGGGATTTGCATGGCGGTGGGCGGCAGGGGGTTGCCTTCCGGGTCGGTGGCATCGTTGCCGGCCGCGGCCACCACCACCGCACCCATTCCGACCATCGTCCGCACGGTGGTCTGCAGGGAGACGACTTCGTCGGGTAGTGCCAACTTCTCAGCGTTGTCGGGCTTGTGGACGCCGAGACTCAGGTTGATCACGGTGCCTCGCAGGGTGCGTCGATCAGTCAGTGTGGCGTCTCTGAATAATTTCAGTCCGCGTTCAATGGTGAACAGGTCGCCGCAAGCATCGTCTTCCAGGACTCGAATCAGGTGAATTTCGCTGTCCGGGGCCACGAGATGGGCCAGGCCGGCCACGAAGAGCCCGTGATTGCTGACGTCCTGCCCTTCGAGGCTCTTACCGGTTTTGCGGTGGAGGCCGGGGCACGTCGGCGCCTCGTTCGTTTGGGGGTGCCAGACGGTCAGCGGCGGCGCTGCCCCTAGAGATTCACCGATCAGGTCTTCGAAGGGAAAGCATTCAGGGCATTTCGGTTCTTTTCCTTCTAGATTGAAGGGCGACGTGTCGAAAACGCCGATGCGGACGCCGGTGCCCCGATACTCGCCGACGCGGTTCCTGTTGCTGTCAAACAGGTCGATGCCGGCTGGCCCCACCGCCCACTGGTCGAAGAAATCGGCGGGTGGGGCTTCTCCCAATCCACCACCGTTGAGCCCCGTCCATTTGCCGTTCTGCGTCCACGGACTACCGCCACCGCCCCACGAAGCCGGGCTGATGTGGAAGTTGGGATCGGCGAACGCGACGAGGCCTTCCTGATCAGCGTAGGTGTTGATCTCGCACAGGGCTTGTTCCACGGATCGGCCATCGGCGACTGCGTACAACTTAACCTGCAGTTGCGCAAATTCAGCTGGATCCGTGGGGAAGCGCCCCAGCTCCTCCTCGAGGCGCTCGAGCTGCCTTCTCAAGCCTTCCGTGTCGGTCCCGTCGAGCTGGATGTCTTCCTTTGCATCAAAGCCCAGGCTGAACTCAGCGATCGGGCGGAGTTCCAGGCCCAGCGCGCCGGCTGCCGTCTCGATTGCCTCCGGCAGTGCGGTCACCACTACCTGATTCGGGACGTACAGGAGATCCTTGAACGGAGGCACCATCAGGCCTTCTGGGATGTGCTCCTGGGCCTCTCGGCCCTCCTCGCTGCGTTGTCGGCAGTCGCGCTGAAGACTGGCGATGTTTTCCTCGACGGGTTGTTCGGGGGTTTCAGTCGGTGTAACCGGCGGCACGTTCTCAGTGGGAGTCGGTGTTGCGCAGCCGGCCATGACTCCGATCAGCAAGAGCGCCGTGCCGATGATGAGAGTTAAACGCCATATGCTTTGCATTGTTATTCCTCCTCAACTATCGTCAAGTGAGCGTTTAGGTGACCGGCACGTTCTGACTAATTTTAGTATCATCTCAATATTTCGGGGCTATGCAGGTCGAAATGGTATTTCGATCCGACGATTTACCAAATCGTCGTACATGTTCCCCCATATATTGAGAAGACACTAATTTTACCCGACAGGCACCGGTGCTAGCCGCGATGTGTTCATTATTCAGGCTGATCTCGTAAGTGCCGGTCACCTCGAGCGTGTTAGAGAGCACCGGCATCCCCTACCAGGAAGAACGGCGCCCAGTAGTACGGATGGCCGTAGCGACCTGCCTCGGCGTCGTCACCATCGGTCGTCTTGTGGATGAAGTGTAGCTGTGCCTGACGCAAGGCGGCTGCCTTGGGCTGGCCCAGCGCGAGTTGTCGATAGAAGTTCTGCATGAGTCGGGCGGTGGAACGATCCTCCACCGCCCACTGGGTTAGCACCAGGGAGGCGGCGCCGGCGTACAGGAAGGCCCGCATCAGCCCGAGCAACTCGTCGCCCCCGCCCACCACGCTCTGGCCCGTCTGGCAGGCGCTCAGCGTGACCAGGGAGGCCTTCAGGCGCAGATTGAAGATATCCAGCGTCGTCAGCCAGCCATCGGCCAGCGCCAAGCCGGAGAAGAGCGGGTTATCGGGCCGGAATTCGCCGTGGGCCGCCAGGTGCAGAATGCGATAGTTCTCCAATCTCTGTCGCAGCCGCGCCGATGTGGCCGCTTCTTCCAGGTATGCTTGACCGTTCAGGAGGGCCGCGACGGACCGGGCTTCTGTGGCGGTGTGAGGCAAAGCGCCCTGGAAAGAATGACCCAGAACCAGGCTGTCCGATGCGGTGGACTTGGCGTCCGTAACGTAGCGGAGGAAGCTGGCGCCGGGCAAATAGGCGATCGCGTGATGTTCAACCAGGAACCCCTGGCCGTCGTGCAGTGCGTGAAACGGCAAGTAGTGCAGCGGGCCGTGGGGGACGATGATGAGCCGCTGGTAGTCGGCCAGCGTGTCCGCCAGCGGCGCAACGAGAGCCGCGTACAGTTTCCCCAGCAGACCACAGGCGTTAGCCGTCAGGTTGGGCACCTGGCTAGCCGCGCTGCGGGGGACGGCGCGCAAATTGAGCCCGAGAAGTTGCAGCAGATGCTTGATTTGCCTCAGGTCGACCGGCAGGCGCCGGGCCTGGACGTCTTCGGCTGTGACCAAAAAGGCGATCAGCTCCCCGTGGGCGATGTAGTACTCCAACAGCAACGTATCGGCCGGCAAGTAGGGGCGAACTGGTTCCGTGCGGACCTGCCACAGCGCGGCGTCGCGGGCGTAGTCGGCGTTATGGACCAGCAGCCGGTGCCACAGCTCCTCAATCTGTTTCTCCAGGTTCAGCACCTCGCGCTGGATCTGTTGCCGGCGGCCGTTGGACGTGGGCTGGCCTCGGACCTGAAACCCTTCGGCGCCTTCCCAGCGGCGGTACAACTGATCGCGTTTGACGCACAGCCGGGTCAGTTCCTCCACCAGGGGCCTGTCCTCGGCGTTTCTGGCCTGAATACTGAGATCGACGCGGTAGGTCAGCATGTCTAGCAGGGTGCGCGACTTGGCGCGTTCAGCATAGTCGAGGCCGCGCAGCGGCTGTGCCAAGTCGAGGCACAGATCGACGGCATCTTCGTAGACCGCTTGCTTGTCTTCGACGAAGTCGGTGCGATGCTCGATCATCAGCCGGCCGCGCAATCGCTCCAGGTTCTCGATGGCCTGGTCGTACTCGGCCAGCGCCCGCTCCGGATCGCCCTGCGCCTTGGCCACACCGCCCAGCAAGTGGTGGCATTGGTAGATGAGGGCCGGGATGCCTTTGCTTTCGCCAACTGCCAGAGCCGAGTGCACCAACCGGCGGGCCTGGTCATGCCGGCTCAGCGCCGCCGCCGCACGCGCCGCAATCAGGCGTGTCTGGGCTTCCTGGAAGGGTAGATCGTGGGACCGGAAGACGCCGGCCGCTGCCTGAGCTGTCGCCAGACTTTCATCGAACCGGTTCTGGTGGTACAGCACGGCGGCTGTCTCCAGGTCGGTGCGGGTCACCCAGAGGTGGATGCCTTCTTCCTGGAAGATATGCCGCGCTTCATCCAGCGACGCCAGTGCGTGGGCGTACTGATTCAGGCCGGCATACGCGGCCGCCTCATAGAGAACCGCCTCGGCCAACTCGCGACGCTGGCCGAATTCCGCGAATTGAGCGTGGATGTGGCGGCACTTGGCCAGGGCGTCGTTGAAGCGACGCAGTTGCAACAGACAGTAGCTGCTGATCAACTCGGCTTCGATAGCGTGGGAGGGCCGGCCATCGGCCAGAAACACGTCCCGAGCTTCGTCTAGGAGGGTCAAGGCCTCGTTGTAGCGGTCGAGGAACAGGTAGGTATGGGCCAGGTCCTGTTGAGTCCGGCCGAGCTGGTTCTTCTGGCCCAGCCGGCGTGCGATTTCCAGGGCAGTCTGGCTGGCTTCAATGGAGTCTTCGAACCGACCCATGTAGCGCAACACGATGGCGCGGTTCTGCTCGACCACGGGCAGCAGCCGCTCGCCGTCGGCACCTAGCCGGCGGTAGAGGTCTCTGGCGCGATTGAACATGGCCAGGGCTTTTGTGTCCTCCCGCTGCCGGCCATGTACGACTGCCAGATTCAGAGTTAGGGTCGCGAGTTGGTGTAACCTGCCGTGCGCTTCCAGGACACGGCTGGCCCATTGACCAGCCTCCAGTGCTTCTTCGTAGCGGCCGAGCATGGCTAGCGAGAAGACTTTGCCCACTTGGGCGTTAGCCTGGCCGGCGGGGCGTCCTTGAGCCTGGTATATGTCGGCCGCCTGGTTGTAGAGCGCCACGGCGCGCTGGTATTCGCCCAATCCACCGATGGAACGGGCATTGGCTTCGGCCAACAAGCCCAGCGCTCGATAGAGGGAGGTGTCTGTCGGGGTGCCGGTCAATGTTGATATGTAGCACAGGAGGTCGGCCACTTCCAGGGAGCGCTGAACGTCTGAGCGCAGGAAGTGATCTGCCTGCTCTTTCAGTGCATCGGCGATCTCTCCGCCCAGACGGGCGGCGTTCTGCTCGAGGCGTCGTCTCTGCGCTGCAGGGTCTGGCAGTGCCAGTAGCTGCTCGACAAAGTCTTTCGGGGCCATGGTCAATCTCAGGGTGATCCAACGCAGTTGAGAAATCCGGAAAAATAGGGGCGGTGGATCCAAATTCGCTCTAGCTGGACCACAGTCCAGCGGCCAGAACGCGGACTGTGGTCCGCTTGGAGCTTGAAATTTGGATCTGCTGAGACTATTCTTGTGTTCGAGTCAAGCGTCCTCGTCGTTCACGGCGAAATCCTGAATGTGTATCTCGGTCTCTGGCCCACTGACGATCAGTTCGTAGGTGGCCGGCGCTAAGCCAGAGATAACGAAGTTGCCGAGCTCGTCGACCGGGAGCGTCGTGTGAAGCTCGTCTGCTCGCCACACGTGGATCTGTAAGGTTTCGGGATCGCCGAGACCGGTCACAAGTCCGAGAATCACGCGGCGGTCCGGCCGTTCAGCGTCCTCCTGGACTTCAAGCATCACTTCGATATCGCCGGCCTGGTAGACGTGGGGACCAGTTTCCTCTCCGCGAATCCCGGCCGGAATTGGCGCCAGCAGCGAACCGGTGTCCACTCCGCCCTCGACCAGGCGAGCGATGCGTACGCGGACCCACTCCTTGGCTTGCTCTAAGCGGTTGGGGGCCAGCGCCGGCGCCAAGTCACTCATGTAAGCTTCCAGTTGAGCAACTTCGCGGGTGCAGTGAGGACATTTCTGCAGATGCTGTGCTACAGTCTCTGTCTGTGCCGGCGGTAGCAGCCCCAGGTGATATTCGCCCAGTTTTTCAGGTGCCGGGCAGGTAGCTCGGAAAAGCCGGATACTTAGTTGCTCCTGCAGACGGTGCAGGCGGCTGGCACGCTGGTGACAATACGCGCACTGCTCAATGTGCGCCACCACCCGGGGGCTCGCCTCACCATCGAGGTAGGTCAACAACTCTGTTTCGTTAGGTTCCGGCGGAGATATGCAAGTCATATATTAGTTTCCTCCACCCCATTGAACGCAAGCCAGCACCGTTTTCAAGCAGGCTCGGTAAATCGCAGTCTAGGTTCGTAGTCAGCCACGGAGGCGAAGCCGGAGTGGCGTTCCGGCGTCCTGCGGTACCATGACGGCACTCCACTGCGTTCCGGACGGATGTGCGCATCCGCGCTCACTACGAACGGGCTTTGCGATTTACCGAGGCTAGCCCAACCATTCCTGGAGTTCGCGATCTCGGCGGAAGCGATCC
>JAANWY010000126.1 GCA_018263655.1 Anaerolineales bacterium
CAGATGCTCTTCCGATCTACCCTTCGAGGGGATTGGCAACGTCTATCTTTCCACGCCCTGCTTTGTCAGTGAGACCGTCACCATCGACCCGGGCAGTGTCCGGGCCGGCAGCCTGGAGGCATTGGGCATCTATCTGCATTCGTTGGGCGACAATTGGTCGCACCAGGCGTGCATTGAAGCCGTCGATGGCGAAGGGTTGCCTTTCGCCTCGCACGTAATTCCTGTCCAGGGCCGGCGCGATCCGCTGTGGCCCTGCCGCTGGACCTCTCACCAGGACGAGTTCGGCGATCCCGAGGAGTATCCCGAGAGCGACCGCACGTTTGCCGGCGCACTGGCGGTCTATCAGGCCCTCGTCGAATTCGCCAGACAGAGGGATCGGCCAATCTACCGCCCGATCCCTGTCACAGCCGAAGACAACCACATACACGATACCGTGTACGAGTTCGTGCACGCTGCAAACGCCAACCACCCGAACGTACGACGCGCTATCGCCGACGATCTCAAGCAATGGGCCTTGGAAACACGGGCAAACAACCCGAAATACTGGCCGCGTCAGGTCTACTTGCCGCTGATCAGGCGCTGAGACTCTACCTCGGCCGAGATGTGGCGTTCCATTAGGCAGATCTCTCGGGCTTGCCGACGAAGAGGCTGGCCACAGCCAGGAGTAAGGGCAAAACAGCAGAGATCGTCAGGGCCAAGTTGTAGCTCCCCAGCAGGTCGCGCGCAATACCCAGCGGCATGGGGCCCAGAGCAGAACCCGCGATTGAGATCGTCGAGGCTGTCCCCGTGATGCTGCCCAGGTGGCGCCGGCCGAAGTAGGTCGCCCACCCCACGCTACTTACCGTCCGGATCAGGCCCATGGTCGTTCCCAAGACCACGCCGTACACAAGCGCCAGCTCGATGCTTTGCATGAACTGGGCCATTCCGAGCGAAAGGGTCTGGAGGATCAGTGCGGTGACCAGGATCACGCGCAGCGGCACCCGATCCACCAAGATCCCGCTGCCTAAATTCGCCAGAGCGGTCGCGAGGGCAATAGGCACAAAGACCGACGCCGCGACGGTAGCCGGCAGGCCGTTATCTTTGAAAATGCTGACCATGTGGAAGAACAATCCGGTGGCCAACATCGCAATCGAAGCAATGCTCAGCGTCAATATCCAAAAGACAGGTGTGCGAATGGCCTCCGACAGGCTCCAATTTTCTTCTAATAACTTACCGGCCGTTTCGCCATCGTCCGCCGCTGGAGCACTGTCACCATCCGGCTCTAACCCGTAATCCTCGGGATGATTGCGAAACAGGATGAGGCCCATCGGCACCATTACGAACAGAAGCGCGAGGCCCAGGAGCATGTAGGTGGACCGCCAGCCATGAATGGGTATCAGCCAGTTGATGAGATTTGGGAACCCCCCTATGCCCAGCAGCGCCATCAACACACCAGACAGCCCCATCACGGTTCCGCGCCGGCGCACCCACCACTGGTTGATGACATTCTGGCTGACCAGCCCGAGGCTGCCCTGGCCGAACAAGCGGATGGCGACGAAGCCCAGGCCCAGCATAATGGCGTTGCTGACAAAGCCCATGTAGACGCAGGCAAAACCGAAGAGCACAGAGATCACGACCACCATCAGTCGCGAGCCTCGGCGGTCGATCTGCCGGCCGACGATGGGCATGGCGAAGCTGCCCACGAGGGTGCCAACGGTGTACAGCGTGCTGACAAGCGACCGGCTGATGCCCAAATCCTGGATGAAGTGCTCGATGAAGATGGATACGGAGTAAGTCTGGCCAGGACTGGTCATGATCAACCCCAGCGTGCCGGCCAGCATTACGATCCAGCCGTAGAACACCGGTGACTGATTGACGAGCCGGCTCTTCTGAATAGCGCAAGTGTTCTGTATCTCTGTCTTGATCATAACCTCTCTACTTCCCGTCGGTCTTCCAATGATCGATTCTCACTGTGCAACAGCCACACACAACGACCTCGGCCCGACACGAGCCGAGGTCAGCCAAGTCGCTGGTTTGATCCAAACCAGAATGTTATCAGAGAGCCCTTCATCTGGCAAGTAGATCGATTTGACAATTTGTGTCTTCTCAATATATGAGGGGTCATGTAGGACGATTTGGTAAATCGTCGGGTCGAAATGCCATTTCGACCTACATAGCCCCGAAATATTGAGATGATACGACAATTCGATCCTACCTGGTTTGCAGCCGGCAACGACCGCCAGTATCATTGTTTTGCTTTTTGGTCCTATCTTGGCATATCGTGAAATCATGTTGTGACACCATGAATCGACTTTACCTGATTCGACACGGCGAGAACAAGGCGAATATCACCAAGGAATTCTCATACAAAGAGGTTGACTATCCGTTGACTGACAAAGGGCGATTGCAGGCCCAGCAAACAGCCAAGCACTTCGCCGGCCGAGACATCGACGCCATCTACAGCTCACCGCTCAAACGAGCGAAAGAGACGGCCGACATCATCGCAGATCGGCTCAACCTCGCCGTCGCGGTCGTAGAGAACCTGCGCGAGGTCAACGTCGGCGATCTGGAGGGCCGGCCGCCGACAGCCGAGAACTGGGCGCTCCACAACCAGGTCCTCAAAGCATGGTACAACGGCGATCTCGAAGCGCGATTTCCTGACGGCGAAGACTACCTGACGCTGCGAGACAGATTGCGCGCCGGCTTTCGGCGCATCATCGACCATAAGACCGATCAAGACGTCATTGTGGTTGGGCACGGCGGCCTCTTCACCGCGACGGGGTACGAACTCTGCGCCAACGCTGACCCGGAGGAGCTCCGTGACCAGCCACTGCACAACTGTTCCATCACCACGATTCTCGTAGGCCGGCGGGACGGACATCTGTCGGGCGAACTCGTCACTTGGGGCTCTCACCATCACCTACACGGTGACGCGGCGGAGCTCGTTTCTGGCTCACTGGAGGCCGATGCGTCTGCCGAGGGTGATGGATAAACATACTTGGAGACTAAATAGTGACTACTCAGGTTACCACCCTCGCAGTTGAGAAATGTGGAAAAAGGGGTCGGTGGGGGGCGGCCGCCCCCCACCGACCCCTTTTTCCGCACTCTTCTTGTGTAGGCACGAAGTGCCCGAGTAGTCACCTTGGAGATTACATAATTATGAAGTTTCTCGAACGACTGGCATTGATAGCCGTTGTCGTGTTAGCGTCCGTAGGCTGCGACCAGGGCACCAAAGCCTTAGCCGAAGAGCACCTGGCCGGCCAGGGAACAATCTCCCTGCTAAGCGATACGGTGCGACTGCACTACGCTGAGAACGAGGGCGCCCTGCTGAGCCTGGGCGCAAGACTCCCGGAGCCGGCGCGGTTTTGGGTTTTCACCGTCTTCGTTGGAGCCGTGCTGGTCGCCACCCTGCTTTTCGTCTTTCGGAACGGCGACCTGAACGCCGGGGAAGTCATTGGACTGTCGTTGATTTTGGGTGGAGGTGCCAGCAACCTGATCGACCGAATCCTGAACGACGGCGCCGTGATCGACTTCCTCAACATCGGCATCGCGAACCTGCGGAGCGGTATCTTCAACCTGGCCGATGTCGCAGTGTTCGCCGGCGTCGGTCTGTTCTGGCTGTACTACACCCAACGCCAAGAGCCGCACCATGTCGAGCCCGATGCAGAGGACATACTTGATCAGCCAGAACAGGACGATGGTTTACAGAAAGAAGAGAAAGGGGAGCCTCCAGTGAAATCACCGGACCCGATGCTGGAGCGGATTGAGGCGTTCAACGAAGAAATGGGGGGCGGCGTACTCATCCGGCGTGCAAGTGGCGGCTATTCTCTCTTTGCGGAAGAGGATGGAAGCCCGGTCGCCAGACTGCGCCCGACAGGTGAAGACGATGATGTCGAGGTCCTGTGGTGGAGTCACCGCGACCGGTGGGAACAGATCGGTGAGTTTGGCGGTGTGGTTCTGCCATTGGACGAAGCTTTGGAGTATGTCGCGAAAGACCCAATGGGAATCTTCTGGATCTGACAGGATTTGAACCCATGGATATCCTACGGACACCCGAGGAACGCTTCGTCGACTTGCCCGACTTCGATTTCACGCCGCACTACGTGACGGTGGATGAGGTACGCGTCCACTACGTCGATGCCGGCCCGTCGGATGCCGCGCCAGTTCTGCTGATGCACGGTGAACCATCCTGGTCGTTTCTGTACCGTCACATGATTCCGGTGCTCACCGAAGCCGGCCACCGTGTCGTGGCCCCCGACCTCGTCGGTTTCGGGCGTTCCGACAAGCCGGCTGACGCCGCCGACTACACCTACCAGCGTCACGTGGACTGGATGGCCGGCTTCCTGGAAGCCCTCGACTTGCAAGACATCACCCTTATCGGTCAGGACTGGGGTTCGCTGATTGGCCTGCGGCTGGCGGCCGAAAACCCCGACCGCTTCGCCCGCATCGTCATCGCCAACGGCGGGCTGCCCACCGGCGACCAGGACATGCCACTGGCGTTCAAGCTGTGGCAAGCGTTCGCGCGCTACTCGCCGTGGTTCCCCATCGGTCGAATCATCAACTTCGGCACCAAGAAGAAGCTGACTGCGCAGGAGATTGCGGCCTATGAGGCGCCCTTTCCCGACGATTCGTACAAGGCCGGCGCGCGCGTCTTCCCGCTCCTGGTCCCGACCTCGCCCGATGATCCGGCAGCGCCGGCTAACCGCGCTGCGTGGCGCAAGCTGCTCAAGTGGGAGAAGCCGTTCCTCACCGCCTTCAGCGACGGCGATCCCATCACGCGCGGCGCCGACCGCTTGCTTCAAAAGTGGATTCCTGGCGCCAAGGGACAACCGCACACGACGATCCGAGGCGCCGGCCACTTCCTGCAGGAGGACAAGGGCGTCGAGCTGGCACAGGTAGTCAGCGATTTCATTAAAGCGACGAGTTAATGTAAAATGTAGTCGGTATTCGAGAGGGGACATCCCTGCTTGGATGGAAGAGCGAGAGTTGGTTAGATAACAAACTGGAGACAAAACCATGAAACTGGCAGAAGCGCTAATTCTTCGCGCTGACCAACAGAAGCGTATCGAGCAATTGAAGCAACGGCTTCTCCGTAACGCAAAAGTTCAAGAAGGCGATGAGCCGGCCGAGAACCCACAAGCACTCCTGGCAGAACTGGAGCGAGTATCGGAGGAACTCGAGCAGTTTATCCAACGTATCAACCGCACGAACAGCGCGACTGAACTCGAGCCGGAACTCACGCTCACCGACGCTTTAGCAACACGCGATGTTCTGAGATTGAAGCACGGAATCTACCGCAATTTAGCGCAAGCTGCAACAGTGACTCAAGATCGATATAGCCGATCTGAAGTGAAGTTCAAGAGCACGGTTCGGATTTCTGACATCCAAAAGCAAGCCGATCAACTGGCGAAGGAATATCGCGAGCTGGACGCGAAAATCCAGCAGGCTAATTGGCAAACGGAACTCTTGGAATAGAGAATAGCTGGTAGTCGGCCCGACAGGGGCGAGCACACAACCCGCCAACTGGGTCAAGTTGGATCTGGGTAGCGCGAGGGGCAGCGCACGGGTTCGATTCCCGACGTCACAGTGCACGCCCAGCAACGTCACATGCGCACCGGGCACTGTTACAGTAACAACCACGTGCAGACCTGTTGAAGCCGGCGAGGGTGGGTAAGGGGACTTAAAGAACGGAGGTTCGACAAATATGTGTCTTGGTGTACCAGGAAAGGTTGTTGAAGTTGAAGAGAACCCGCTCGGGATGACGATGGGGAAGGTCAGCTTCGCCGGCATCACCAAAGATGTCTGCCTGGCCTACGTCCCCGACGTCAAAGAAGGGGAATACGTTATCGTCCACGTCGGCTTCGCCATCAGCAAACTCGACGAAGAGGAGGCTATGGAGGTCTTTGAGCTGTTGAAAGAAATGGATGAGTTGGCAGAATTGGAGATTCCGCAGCCAGATTGAGCAAGGGTGCAGAGGTGCAGGGGTGCAGGGGAGATAGCTGTTGTAATGAAATTCGTAGACGAGTATCGTAGCGAAACCGATGCCCAGAAGTTCGTCCACGCCATCAAAGACACGGTCACTCAGCCGTGGACACTCATGGAGATTTGCGGCGGTCAGACCCACACGCTGATCAAGTCCGGCATCGACCACATGCTGCCGGCCGAGGTCACGCTGGTGCATGGCCCTGGCTGCCCGGTGTGCGTCACGCCGCTGGAGCTGATCGACAAAGCCATCGCTATCGCCCGCCGGCCCAACGTCATCTTCACCTCCTTCGGCGACATGTTGCGCGTGCCTGGCTCCGGGGGGCGCGGTCAGGAGACCGGCCCCAGCGAGGAGGAGACCGGCCCCAGCGAGGAGGAGACCGGCGCGAGCGAGGAGGAGACCGGCGCGAGCGAGGAGGCCGGCCTCAGTGATTTGCTCAGCGTCAAGGCCGCCGGCGGCGACGTGCGCATGGTCTACTCGCCGCTGGACGCCGTCAAGCTGGCCCAGCAGAACCCCGACCGCCAGGTCGTCTTCTTCGCCGTCGGCTTCGAGACCACGGCGCCGGCCAACGCCATGGCCGTGTGGCAGGCCAAGCAACTGGCTGTGGAAAACTTCTCGATCCTCTGCTCCCACGTGCTGGTCCCACAGGCTATGGAGGTCATCCTCGGCTCGCCCGGCAACCAGGTGCAGGGCTTCCTGGCCGCCGGCCACGTCTGCGCCGTGATGGGCTTCTGGGAATACGAGCCCCTCGCCGAGAAATACCAGGTGCCCATCATAGTCACCGGCTTCGAGCCGCTGGACCTGCTCCAGGGCATCTATATGACGGTCAAAGCGCTGGAGGAAGGTCGCTGGGGCGTGGAGAATCAATACGCCCGCTCTGTCACCCGCGAAGGGAACGTGCCGGCCCAAAAGCTGATGCAGCAAGTCTTCGAGGTGACGGACCGCCAGTGGCGCGGCATCGGCGCTATTCCGCAGAGCGGCTACCAGCTTCGTCCCGAGTTCGCTGCGTACGACGCCGAACAGCGCTTCGACGTCGCCGGCGTGACGGCGCAGGAATCGGAGTTGTGCATTGCCGGCCAGATTCTCCAGGGCTTGAAGAAACCCCACGAATGCGAGGCGTTCAGCACGCTCTGCACACCGGAGCACCCTCTAGGTGCCCCGATGGTCTCGTCGGAGGGCGCCTGCGCCGCGTACTACCAGTATGGAAGAGCCGAAGAAGCAGCATAGACAAACATCACGGACGGAAGGAAACACGGATAAGAGAACCCAATTTGGAACTGTCCGTGTTTCTTTCTGTCCGTGATGTGAACTAACAAAGCAAGAGACGAGATTATGCCTGTAGACTTCACTGGACTGCAATGCCCGATCCCGATCAGCGATTACCCCAACGTGCTGATGGCTCACGGCGGCGGTGGCCGGCTCACGCAGCAACTCATCGAGCGCATGTTTCTGCCGGCCTTCGAGAACCCAGCGCTGGAGTCCCTCAACGACGGCGCCATCCTCAGCTTGGACGGCGTGCGGGTGGCCTTCTCCACCGACTCTTTCGTCATCAGCCCGCTCTTCTTCCCTGGCGGCGACATCGGCTCGCTGGCCGTGCACGGCACGGTGAACGACCTGGCGATGTGCGGCGCGCGGCCCACTAGCCTGTCGGCCGGCTTCATCCTGGAAGAGGGCCTGCCGATGGAGGACTTGTGGCGCATTGTGCAGTCGATGCAGCAGGCGGTGGCAGCGACAGGCGCTACCCTCGTCACCGGCGACACCAAAGTCGTCGACCGCGGCAAGGGTGACGGGATTTTCATCAACACTACCGGCATCGGCGTGATTCCCGACAGTGTGAACGTCTCGCCGAAGCGGGCTCAGCCTGGCGACGTCATCATCGTCAACGGCGCCATCGCTGTGCACGGCATCGCCATCATGTCGGTGCGCGAGGGCTTGGAGTTCGAGACACAGCTCAAGAGTGACAGTGCGTCGCTGCACGACCTGGTTGCGAGGGTCTTGGACGTGGGAGGCGAGCAGGTACACGTGCTGCGCGATCCGACTCGCGGTGGCGTGGCCAGTGCGACGAACGAAATCGCCAGCAAAGCCGGCATCGGTATCTTGCTCCACGAAACGCAAATCCCCATCTGGGAAGAGGTGCGCGGTGCGTGCGAGATCCTCGGCTTCGACCCGCTCTACGTCGCCAACGAGGGCAAGTGCCTGGCGATTGTTGCCCGCGAGGCCGCCGACGAGGTCCTGACCGCCATGCGCGAGCACCCGCTGGGCGAAGAAGCAGCCATCATCGGCGAAGTCGTCGCGGATCACCCGGGCAGGGTTTTCCTGCGGAGTCGGATCGGGGGCCGGCGCGTCGTAGACATGCTCAGCGGCGAGCAGTTGCCGCGAATTTGCTGAGAGCCCGTTCGTAGCTTGTAACCGTTCAGGGGGTAGCCAGAATGGGCCTAAACCTCTCCCGGATTTGTCATTGCGAGCGGTTTTTGCGAAGCAATCCAGGAGATTGCCGCAATCCAGGAGATTGCCGCAATCCAGGAGATTGCCGCAATCCAGGAGATTGCCGCAATCCAGGAGATTGCCGCAATCCAGGAGATTGCCGCAATCTCCTCCGATGTATGCGGGGGATTGCGCCGTTTCCACTTCCAAGTTCGTCGCAAAACCCGCTCCTCGCAATGACACCCGG
>JAANWY010000127.1 GCA_018263655.1 Anaerolineales bacterium
CAGTTACTCGGCCACTAGCTCGGCTTGGATTTGGCAATCCAGCGGGTAACCGTTCAGGAGGCATCAGGACTAGCATCCTGAGTAGGTCGAAACGAAGTGGAGACCGTATCGAAGCGACGTCCTGAGCGGCGTCCTGAGCCTGTCGAAGGGCTTGTCGAAGGGATGCTCCATGGGTTGCCCCCTGAACGCTTACTCCAGCGGGAGCAGGCGGAAGCCAATGGCCGAAACGATGATCAAGGCCGAATCACCCCCCGAACGGTTACACCCCAAATAAGTACCTCCCGAGTAGCCGGTAGCCGCTCGAAGAAGGCGTATCGAGGCGTGCTGGCCATCCGAGAATCATGCTGAGTAGGCGTCAGCCGTATCGAAGTGTGGTTCTTGGACGGCCAGCACGCGGATTCGCACCAAACCTCGAATCGCTGGTCGTGTGATCGTGGGGTTGACACACCGCGCGAATATGGGTATAATGGGAACGCAGTTGCACATTGTGCAACAATCCCTCACCCGAAGTCCGTAGCCAGTGCAAGAAAGGGATCACCGTGTCCCCTAAGAAGCAACGATCAGACAGCTCAATCCAACCCCGGCAAGATCGAACCCTCATCAAAACCGCCTGTAGCATTTCAGTTCGGCTTGGCTACGTTGTGGCTGCCGGCAATGGCGCAGAGAAAGGAGGAGATGCGTAGAGTTGTTGAACACGCTATCACGCAACCGACGCACAGAGTGTAAGGTAAGTCCATCCAAGTAAAGGAAGGAGAAGACATACCGTGGAAGACCAAGAAAGAATGCATCCATACATACCCGAACTAGCCGATAAGCTACGAAAGGGTGAGGTCAGCCGGCGGGAGTTTTTGCGGCTGGCCACGCTTACGGGCATGTCCTACGGCGCGGCTCAGTTCATGGCAGCCTGCGGAGGAGCGGCACCCTCTGGAGCGCCGGCGGAAGAGGCGCCGGCGGAAGAAGCACCAGCAGAGGAGGCGCCGGCCGTCGCCGGCCCCAAGCGCGGCGGCACCATCCGTGGCTCAATGCAGGTCATCCGTATTGACCACCCGGCCCGCTACTCTTGGGTCTACGACGCCAACGTGACCCGTCACGTTTGTGAGTATCTCACGCTGACTGACGGAAACAACATCACCCACCCCTACCTACTGGAGAAGTGGGAGGCCAGCGACGACTTGCTGACTTGGGACCTGCATCTGCGCAAGAACGTCACCTGGAATAACGGGGACCCCTTCACGGCCGACGACGTGATCTTCACCATGAACGAGTGGCTGAATCCCGAGGTTGGCTCCTCGATCCTGGGGCTGATGAGCTACCTGCAGCCTACCGGCATCGAAAAGGTGGACGACCACCTGGTGCGATTGAACCTGGATGTAGCCGAGATCGCTGTGCCAGAGCACCTGTTCCACTATCCAGCCCAGGTCCTGAACCACCGCACTTTCGAGGGCGACATCGTGGCCCAACCGGTTGGCACCGGCCCCTTTACGCTCGAAGAGTATTCGGTGGGCGAGCGCGCCGTGCTCAAGCGCCGAGACGATTACTGGCAAATGGGCGAAGACGGCAAGCCCTTGCCCTACCTGGACGAGATCATCTACATCGACCAGGGTGAAGATCAGACAGCGGCCGTCACAGCTATCAAGGCCGGCCAGATCGATCACATCTTCGACGTGGCTCCCCCGACCTGGGAGGCGCTGAAGGACTTCGAGGACGTGGAGGTGCATTCCATCGGGACGGCTCGCACGCGGGTACTGCGTATGCGGGTGGATAAGGAGCCGTGGACCGACCCGCGCGTGCGCAAGGCGCTCAGACTCTGTCAGAAGCGCCAGAGGATCCTTGACCTGGCCTTCTTCGGCGAGGGGTTGATCGGCCAGGATCACCACGTAGCGCCGGGGGTTCATCCCGAGTATGCCGAGGTGCCCACGCCCGAGTACGACCCGGAACAGGCCAAAGCGCTACTGGACGAGGCCGGCTACCCGGACGGGCTGGACGTCGAGCTGGCCATCGGCACCGGTTGGCCCGACGTGGTCAGCTACGGTGAGACGCTCAAAGAGGATGCCGCGGCCGGCGGTTTCAACATCACCCTCAACACCATGCCCAACAGCCAGTACTGGGACCTGTGGACCGAGGTCGACCTGGGCATCACGCCCTGGACGCACCGCCCGCTGGGCACCATGGTCCTCAACCTGGCCTACATCTGCGACGCCGAGGGGGAGCCCGTTCCCTGGAACGAGACCCGCTGGTGCGACGACGAGTTCACCGAATTGCTGGTGCAGGCCAACGGCACTCTCGATGTGGATGAGCGACGCGAGATCATGAAGAAGCTGGAGGAGATTCAGATGGAGCGCGGTTCCATCGGCATCGCCTACTTCTTCACGACTTGGATCATCATGAACAAGAAGTTCAAGAACGTACATCCGCATCCCACTGTCTATGACCTGTGGAACGACCTCTGGTACGATCCGGAGGCCTAGTCTGGCATAACGGAGAGGTGTGACGTGCCTCTGATCCGGCGCGTCGCACCTCACGATCCCAAGGGTCTGTCTCGAAATAAGTTCCTGGCAGACCCTAAAGGTTTTTGGAAACCTTTAGGGTTAAAGCACTCACTGGTGGAAGGGGACTCGTATGACCAAGTTCATTGCGCGGCGCTTGTTCTCAATGCTTCTCACGATGTTCATCGTTTCTGTTGCTGTCTTCCTGATCTCCGAGGCGGCGCCGGGCGACGTTGCCCGGCACATCCTGGGACCCTTTGCTACGCCGGAGCAGGTAGAGCTCTTTAGGGCTCAACTGGGGTTGGAGGAACCGCTCTACATGCGCTACTCCAATTGGCTGTTTGGCAGCGATTGGCGTGCGTCGAGGCTGGTAGGCCACTCCTTGGTGCGCACCAAGGACGCTCGAAGCGGACAGGCTATCTGGTGGGCTGACGTAGATGGCACACTGACACGCTGGAAAATGAAAGAGAACCAGATCATAACCTACCGGATGCAGGAGGGCGGTACGGTAGAAAAGGACGAGGGCCCATTCACCGGCTGGCAGACGAACGAACAGGGTGAGCAGTATTTTTGGGGTGTGGACACCGCCAGCCACGCCACGCTGTGGAAAAAGGGCGTGACCGAAGAGGAGGTAGGGCCGGCCTCAGCCGGCCGGGCGGCCGTAGAGCAAACCGGCGGCGCCCAGTACATTCCGCTGCAAAAAGGGCTGATTCGNGGCGACCCCGGCGTCTCGTTTCGCACCGGGCGCCCCGTAGCCGACACCCTCTTTATCCGGCTGCGCAATTCGCTCCTCCTGGCCGGCATTGCCTTCATCGTCGTGATGCCCCTGGCCCTGGTGCTGGGCGTCATCGCCGGCTTGAACGAGGGCCGGCCCATCGACCGCATTCTCACCATCGGCGGTCTGACCACCACGGCCAGCCCGAACTTCGCCACCGGCATCCTCTTGATCCTGGTCTTCGCCGCCTGGTTGAAGGTCCTACCCGGCGCCGTGGTGCTATTGGACGACAAAGCCATTTTCCAGAATCCGGCGATGCTGGTCTTGCCTGTAGCGACGTTGACCTTGATTGAATTGGGTTACGTGCTGCGCATCACGCGGGCCAGCGTGGTCGAAGTGATGCACGCACCCTACATCCGCACCGCTTTTCTCAAAGGACTGCCCTATCGGCGCATCGTTCTCCGGCACGCCCTGCGCAACGCTCTGATGGCCCCTATCACCGTCATTATGCTCCACGTCAATTGGTTGATGGGCGGCATCGTGGTGGTCGAAGTGCTGTTCAGCTTCCCCGGCTTGGGCCAATACCTGCTAGATTCAGCCCTGTTTAATGACGTCTTTGCCGTTGAGGCGGGGGCGATGGTGATGGTAGTGCTAGCTGTAGGTACGCAACTCGTGGCCGACATTATCTACACTTTCCTCAACCCGCGAATTCGCTACGCTTGAGTAAAACGTGAACGGTCTGATGCGTTTTACACAGAAGGAGTGAGTATGACAGTCAGTGAAAGGACACTATCCACAGTAACGCGCCCTTCTCGCCTGCAGAGGATCAAGGAGAGCTTGTCAATCCTTTGGCAGTCCAAGGTAGCGGTTGCCGGTCTGATCCTTGTTCTCTTTTGGGCCCTTGCCGCCATCCTGGCCCCGGCGGTCACAACATATAAGCCTAACACGGAAGACGCCCAGGCGATCAATCAAAGCCCGTCGGCCAGTCACTGGCTGGGCACCGACCACAAAGGACGGGACTTGTGGTCGCGGGTGGCCTACGGCGGCCGAATCGTGCTGGTCATGTGGCCCATCACGGATTCATTCTGGATCCCGGGTGGCGTGGCTATCTGGGGGGTGTTGATCGCCCTGGCGGTGGGTAGTACATTGGGGCTGATGTCGGGCTACTATGGCGGCTGGATTGATGAGGTGGTGATGCGTATCCTGGACGCGATGATGGCCTTTCCCACCATCCTACTCTATTTGATCATCATCGCCGCCGTGGGAGCTTCGGCTACCAACGTCGTCATTGCCATCACGATTGCCGGCGCACCAGGCGTCGCCCGCTTGGTGCGCAGCCTGGCCCTGGACATCCGCACCCGCGACTACATCGCCGCCGCCGAAACGCGCGGCGAATCAGGGTTGTGGATGATGTTCGTGGAGATCCTGCCCAACGCCCGCGGCCCGATCATCATTGACGCCATGCTGCGTGTGGGCTATGCTATTTTCTCTATCGGCACCCTGGGGTTCCTGGGACTGGGACTGCCGCCGCCCAACCCCGACTGGGGGAGCATGGTGCAAGCGGGCCATCACTATATCTTCAATAACCCGTGGGGCGTGATCTGGCCGACGGTGGCGATCTCTTCCCTTGTCGTTGGCCTAAACCTGCTGGCCGACGGGCTGCGTGAAGAATCGCTGCGTTATCAGTGAGGACATGATATGAGTGCAGATTTGGAGTGGACCACAGATATGGACGACCATGGAATCAAGACGCCGATTCTGCAAGTCGATGATCTGGCTATCTCTTACGAGACGCGGACGGGGGACGTGCCGGCCGTGCGCGACGTCAGCTTTGAGATCCAGCGGGGCGAGGCGCACGGCATCGTTGGCGAGTCAGGCTGCGGTAAGAGCACTGTGGCTTTCGGCATCGTCAACTTCCTGGGGCGCAACGGCCGTATCGTCGACGGTCACATCCTCTTTCAGGGCCAAGATTTGGTAGGACGCTCGCAAGAGGAGCTGCGCAGGATCCGCGGTGACCGGATCGCCATGGTCTATCAGGATCCGATGCAGGCGCTCAACCCTTCCATGCGCTTGGGCGATCAGATGACCGAGGTCCTCACGGTGCACCGCGACGTGGAGCAGAAGAAGGCTGAGGAGAAGTGCATTCAAATGCTGGAACGGGTCTACATGCCCGATCCGGCCAACGTCATGCGGCGTTACCCCCATCAGATCTCGGGTGGACAGCAGCAGCGCGTGGTCATCGCCATGGCGTTGCTAAACGACCCGGCCCTGCTGATCATGGATGAGCCGACCACCGCCCTGGACGTGACGGTCGAAGCGGCGGTGCTGGATCTGATCGCCGAGCTGCAGAGGGACTTCGATACGGCCATCATGTACATCAGCCACAACCTGGGCGTCATCGCTCGCGTGTCCACCAAGGTGGGTGTCATGTACGCCGGCGAGCTCGTAGAGCGAGCCTCGGTGAAAGACGTCTACCTGAAGCCCTACCACCCGTACACCCAGGGGCTGATGCGCTGCGTGCCCCGGCTGGGCATGGACAAGACCAGCAGTTACCTATATCCTATTCCAGGGCGAGTGCCCTCCCCCAAGAATCTGCCGGCAGGCTGCGTCTATGAGCCGCGCTGTGACTATGCGCGTGAAGAGTGCCGGCTGAAAAAGCCAGAACTGCGCGAGATTGAAGCCGACCGCTGGGCGCGTTGCCACTTTGCCGAGGAGATTGCGCAAGTGAGCTGGGAACCCCCGGCGGACTTGGTGCCCGACCTTGCGGCCCTAGAAGAACGAGATGAAGTGACCGAGACCATTTTGGAGATTACGAACGCCAAGACCTACTACGAAGCGCCTTCGAAACAGCTCATCGGCGGAGAGGCACAATACGTCAAGGCGGTAGACGACGTCAGCTTTGGTGTCAAGAAAGGGCAGACACTGGGCATCGTCGGCGAGTCGGGCTGTGGCAAGAGCACGCTGGTCAAGACCATCATCGGCATGGAGGAGCCAACGGGCGGCGAGTTCGAGTTCATGGGCGTGGATGTTTCATCGCCGGTGTCCCAGCGGGACTTGGCCCTCATCCAGGAACTCCAGATGGTGTTCCAAAACCCCGACTCCACCCTCAACCCGTCTTTCACCGTCGGCACCCAGATCGGGCGGCCGCTGCGGCGGTTCAAAACAGTGCCCGGCGATCAGGTCCGCGCCGAGGTGGTGCGGCTGCTGGAGATGATGAGGCTGAACGAAAGCTACTACAACCGGTTGCCCCGGCAACTCAGCGGTGGGGAGAAGCAGCGAGTGGGCATCGCGCGCGCCATCGCCGGCCGGCCAGAGTTGGTGCTGTGCGACGAACCCGTGTCGGCCTTGGACGTGTCGGTCCAGGCAGCGGTGCTCAACCTCCTCCTGGAAATCCAGGAAGAGATAGGCACGACGATGATCTTCATCGCCCACGATCTGAGCGTGGTGCGCTTCTTCTGCGATGTCATCGGCGTGATGTACCTGGGCCAGTTCGCCGAGATCGGCCCCGCCGAGGCGATCTATGCGCCGCCATATCATCCGTACACCGAGGCGCTGCTCTCGGCGGTGCCCATCCCCGACCCCAGCGTAGAGCAGAAGCACATCCGGTTGAGCGGCAACGTGCCCAGCGCCCTCAACCCGCCTGGTGGCTGCCGCTTCCACACCCGCTGCCCGCGCCGGACAGAGATGTTGTCCGATGGAGGAACGATCTGTGAGACAGAAGTACCGCCTGAGCGGACTGCCGAGGATGGACATCGCATCTTCTGCCACATTCCGCTGGAAGACCTACGTCAGATGGAACCTGTGGTGACTACTACCGAGTAGGAGGAATCGAATGTTGGTCAAAGACTACATGACCCGGCATCCGCTGATGGCCGAGCCAACCATGTCTATCGTCGAAGCCCAACGCTACATGGGCGAGAACGACATCCGTCACTTGCCCGTCGTTGGCGATGGGAAGCGCCTGTTGGGCTTGGTCACCCGCCAATCCCTGCTCGTTGACCCGGGTCGGTTGGGCAGTCTGGACATCTGGGAGATAGCCGGCTACCTATCCGACCTCACGGTCAAGGATGTGATGGTCAAGGCAGACGCCGTCGTCACCGTCGAGCAGGGCGTGACGATAGAAGAGGCCGCCCGCATCATGGTCGGTAAGAAGATCGGCTGCCTGCCCGTGCTGGGAGAGGGCATCGTGGTGGGCATTATCACCGAGATCGATCTGCTGGCCCAGTTGATGAAGTTGATGGCCACGCAGGAGGCCGGCGTGCGGGTGACTGTTCGCCAGCCCAACAGGACGGGTGAACTGGCAAAGATGGTCAGCGCCATTGCCGCTCAGGGCTGGGGGATACTGGCCTGCGGCGGCGCCCCCGCACCCAAGGACCCGACCAAGTGGGACGCGGTGGTCAAGATTCGCAATGCGCCCAGAGAGGAGGTTGTTGCTGCTCTGGAGACAGTTGAGGATCAAGAAATCGTGGATGTGCGCGAAGTGTAGCAAATGGCTCGATTTACGCGCATCGTCTCGACTATAGATTCGCACACCGCCGGCGAACCGGTCCGCTTGATCGTCGGTGGATTGCCGCCTCTGCGAGGCGCCACAGTCGCAGAGAAGATGATCTACGCCCGTGATGAGTTGGACGCTCTCCGCGCCCTGCTCATGCTCGAACCACGAGGGCGCCAAGACATGTACGGCGCCCTCCTCACGTCCCCCTCGGACCCTCAGGCTGACTTCGGCCTGATTTTCATGAACACTCAGCAGTATTCCACGATGTGTGGTCACGCCACCATAGGCGCTGCGACGACCGTGGTGGAAGCCGGCATGATCGCAGCCGTCGAGCCGGAGACGCCGGTGACGTTCGACACGCCGGTCGGGTTGGTCCAGACCCGGGTGCGTGTCGAAGAGGGTCTCGTGCGTGAGGTCTCCTTCGACAACACGCCGGTCTTCGTCTGTCAGCTTGACGCTACCCTCTCGGTCCCGGGCCTGGGCGAACTACCCGTAGACATCGTCTATAGCGGCGGCTTTTTTGCATTGGTTGAAGCACGACGGATTGGACTGGAGCTTGTCCCCGCTAATGCGGGCGCGTTAGCCGACCTGGGTGCACGCCTGCGCCACGCGGCCAACGACCAGCTTCCGGTGCAACATCCAGAGCTGCCTTTCGTAGACACCATTGACGCCGTCGAGTTCCACGGGCCGGCCGAGCGCCAGGCGGATGGGACGCTGCGCGCCCGCAACGCTGCGATCTTTGGTGAACGCACCATAGATCGCTCCCCCTGTGGCACCGGTACCGGCGCCAGGATGGCCGTGCTGCAGGCCCGAGGAGAATTGAAGGTCGGCCAGCCGTTCGTGAGTGAGAGCATCATCGGCACACGTTTTACTGGCGAGATAGTGGAGGAGACCAGCGTGGGCGAATATGGGGCTATCGTTCCCCGGGTGGCCGACCTTCAATTCTCCTCGGGCCTGCAGCACGGCCATCCTGGCGCCGGTACCGGT
>JAANWY010000128.1 GCA_018263655.1 Anaerolineales bacterium
AGCTACCCTTGCGAAGGTTAGGAAGAACCTTGGCAAGAGACCGATTTTCGACTGGCGAGGGCACCTCAACCGGAAAGCGATTGGCAAACCTTCGCAAGGGTCCCCACTACTACCTGAACAGTTACCTCGCTACAAACTTTTGCAATGTTGTGCTAAGATATATGCGCGAGCAAGAAAGCATGCGTGTTGCGAACTTGAGGAGCGGTAAGCTGAACAAACGGGGCAGGATACGAAACAGCCTCACATTGTTGTTGCTGACCCTGACTGTTGTGGTCGGGCTAGCCGGGCCGGCAGCGACACAGGCTGACGAGCCTGTGGTTTCCGCTTTGCTGTTCTACTCACCTTCCTGTCCACACTGCCACAAGGTAATAAACGAAGAGCTCCCGCCGCTGGTGGACGAATATGGCGATCAACTGCAGATCGCCGCCGTGGATACGACGACGGAGGGCGGGCGGGACTTGTACCTGGCGGCGATAGAGCGCTTCCAGATTCCGGACCAGCGGCGTGGTGTGCCGACCCTCATCATCGGCGAGACGGTACTCGTGGGTTCATTCGAAATCCCGGATCAACTGCCGGGCTTGATCGAGCAGCACCTGGCCGCTGGTGGCGTGGGCTGGCCCGACATTCCTGGATTTGTGCCGCCGCCAACGCCGACACCGTCACCGGCCCTGGCAGCGACTAGCACGGTCACTGGCGAAGTGGCAGCCACCGCCTCGGTCACGGCAGAGCACGCCCTTGCCACAAGGGCGACGACCGAGCCGGCCCCTAGTCTTACGCCGGCCGCGAGCCCCGATTCAGCTCCGACTTCGAGCTGCCCGGCGGAATCGAGTGGCGGAATCTCGCTAGCCTTGGACGGCGAGCAGCCGGTTGGCGATTCTGCACAGGCCGGCGTCCTCAGCAAACTGAGGCGCGACCCGGTGGGGAACAGCCTCTCCATCGTGGTGTTGTGCGGCATGGTGCTGAGCATCGCCAGTGTACTGCGGGGAAGGGCCAACCCCTGGCGTGCGGCAAGCCCGGCGGGCTGGCGTGGCTGGGCCGTAGGCGGGTTGGCCATCCTGGGCGTGGGGGTATCGGTTTACATGGCCTATGTAGAGACCGCCGAGGTCACGGCAGTATGCGGGCCTGTCGGAGACTGTAACACCGTCCAACAAAGCGAGTACGCTCGGCTGTTCGGGTTGATTCCTGTTGGTCTATTGGGCGTCTTGGGCTTCGCTGCAATTCTGATCGCCTGGGCATTCACTCAGTTCGGGCGAGGTCGAATTCAGGAGCTCATGTCGCTGGCCCTTTTCGGTATGGCGTTGTTCGGCACCGCGTTTTCAATCTATCTGACATTCCTCGAACCCTTTGTCATTGGTGCAACCTGTGCGTGGTGCCTGGCATCGGCCGTGACAATGACGTTGATCTTAATATTCTCTGCACAGCCTGGGGGAGGAGAGCAGCATGTCGGTCATTGACGATCTGCTCGCTACACTGCCGGACGGGCCGGTGCTCGAATTGTGCATAGGGGCCTTCTGGACGGCCGTCGTCGTCGAAGCAGACGGTCACCGGCGCTGCGGCTTGGCGTCGTCGTTGCGCGACGACGACCATCACCACGGGGGCGGGCCGGCGGTGCGGGGTGCCGACTCGCTGGCGGAACGCAGCGCCAGCGAGTCGGCCGCGCTGGCCCGATCTGACAGCGTGATGGAGGCCGCCATCGGCATGGCGGCCATCAATGCGTTGCTTCCGCCGCGGCAGGAAGGGTGGACCAACATCAACGCAGAGGAAGTGATCGCCGAGTACGGCGCCGGCAAGCGGGTGGCGCTGGTCGGCCATTTCCCCTTCGTCCCTCGGCTC
The DNA here is from genome assembly GCA_018263655.1 of Anaerolineales bacterium. Lineage (GTDB taxonomy): Bacteria > Chloroflexota > Anaerolineae > Epilineales > JAANWY01 > JAANWY01. The sequence goes on from JAANWY010000128.1 coordinate 1,834, forward strand.
CGAGAGCGCGTGGGTACATTGTGGGTGTTGGAGCAGCAGCCTCGGGGGCGGGACTTGCCGGCCGACGCCGCGTCCGATGTGATTCCTCAAGCCGATGTGCTGGCCATCACCGGCACCACGCTGCTGAATCAGACCTTCGACGATCTGATGGACCTTCGTCAGCCGGGCGCTCGGGTAGTGGTCCTGGGGCCCAGCACGCCGCTTTCCCCCGTGATGTACGCCCACGGCGTCGACCTCCTGGCCGGCGCGGTGGTCGAGGATGTAGACGCCGTCTTACGTGCTGTGAGCCAGGGCGCCAATTTCCGCCAGGTTCGCCGTCACGGTGTGCGATTGGTTACAATGCAAAGGCGCTCTCGATCCAGCAACGACCAGCAACGAGATGAAAATTACGGAAAGGCAGGAGCCTAATGCTCGAAGCTTTCTTTGAACCCACCTCAGTTGCCGTAATCGGTGCCTCCACCGACCCGGACAAACTGGGTCACGCTGTACTGAAGAATCTGGTAGACGGAGGCTATGCTGACCGTGGCCAAGTTTACCCCATAAATCCAACGGCAACGGAGATCCTCGGCTACCCCGCCTACCCCTCTGTACTGGAAGTTCCCGATCCCATCGACCTGGCTGTGGTCGTGATCCCTTACAAGTTTGTGCCAGCCGTCCTGCGCGAGTGCGGCGAAAAAGACACCCCGGCCGTTATCGTGATCAGCGCCGGCTTCCGCGAGGCCGGCCGAGAGGGCCTGGAGCGCGAACTCGAGCTGGTGGACATCGCGCGCGAGTACGACATCCGCCTGATCGGCCCGAACTGCTTGGGCGTGATCGACACGTTCACCCCCCTCAACGCCTCGTTCTCGGCCGGCACGCCACCGGCCGGCCCCATGGGCTTCATGTCGCAGTCCGGCGCGCTGGGCACAGCGATCCTGGATTGGGCTCAAGCCGGACGCCTGGGTTTGTCCAAGTTCATCAGCCTGGGCAACAAAGCGGATGTCACAGAGATCGACCTGCTAGAGGTCATGGTCGAGGACGTGGACACGCGCGTCATCCTCATGTACATAGAGGAGTTGGCCAACGGTCAGGCGTTCATCGAGACCGCGCGGCGGGCAGCCCGCCAGAAACCCGTTGTCGCCATCAAGTCCGGTGTGACGCAATCGGGTGCACGCGCTGTGTCTTCGCACACTGGCTCGCTGGCCGGCTCGGAGCAAGCATATCAGGCCGGCTTTCGGCAGGCCAGCGTCCTGAGAGCCGAGTCGATGGAGTCGCTCTTCGACATGGCCCTGGCCTTCGGGTACCAGCCGCTACTGCAAGGCAACCGCATCGCGATTATCACTAACGCCGGCGGTCCAGGCATCCTGGCGACAGATGCGCTGGAGCACGCCGGCATGTCGCTGTCGCGGTTCGAGGTCGAAACCATCCATGAACTGGAGCAGCGTCTCCCCGATGCGGCCAGCGCCGCGAACCCGGTCGATGTGCTCGGTGATGCGCGGGCCGACCGCTACCGCTTCGCGCTCGAGGCCGTGGCTGGTGATCCTAACGTGGACGGCATCATGGTCGTGCTGACGCCGCAGGCGATGACGGAAATTGAAGCAACTGCTGGCGCCGTGGTCGCCCTGGCGAGTAAGACCGACAAACCGGTGCTTGCGTGCTTCATGGGTGAGGCCCAGGTCGAAGCCGGCATCGACATCCTGACAGAAAGCGGTGTCCCGAACTACCCCTTCCCCGAGCGGGCTGCGCGGGCCTTCCAAGCTATGGCCGACTATCGGACTGCGCGCGCCCGACCGGAGCCCGAATTCGTCGAATTCGATGTCGACCGCCCAGCCGTCCAGGACGTCTTCGACGGCGTACGTTCCGAGGGCCGCGTCACCATCGGTGACGCCGAGGCGCGCGCCATCTTGGTTGCCTACGACATGCAAATTCCCAAATCGGAATTGGCCGAGACGCCGAAGCAAGCCGTCGAGGTCGCCCGCGAAATCGGCTATCCGGTGGTGCTCAAGATCGCATCCCCCGATATCCTGCACAAGACTGACGTGGGCGGCGTCAAAGTTGGGCTGCAAAATGCCGAGGATGTGCGAGACGCCTTCGAGCTGATGACCTATCGCGCCCAGCGTTACCTCCCCGACGCGCGGCTCTGGGGCTGCCTGGTGCAAGAAATGGTTCCGTCAGGCGGCCTGGAAGTGCTGGTGGGGATGAACCGCGACCCACAGTTCGGTCCGCTGGTCACGTTCGGGCTGGGCGGTATCTACGTCGAGACGCTCAAGGACGTCACGTTCCGCATTGCCCCCTTCTCTCCTGAGGAGGCCGAAGCGATGTTAGACGAGATCCGCGCCCGCGCCCTGCTGGATGGTGTGCGTGGGGAGCCGCCGGCCGACAAAGAAGCCATTGTTGATGCACTGCTGCGAATTGGGCAGCTCGTTCAAGACTTTCCAGAAATTGTTGAGCTCGACATTAACCCGCTCGTCGTCTATCCGGAGAATCAAGGTGCCATCGCGATCGACATGCGGCTGGTGCTGACCCAGGAAACAGAGCCGGGGGATTCGAAGTGAACGGCACAGCAAAGCGAGGTGTCGCCGGACTGGCGTCGCTCCTCGGAGTGACGAGCCTGATTACGAATTCAGAATACGAGGAGGAATCATGAAATCATTGTATGTGACCTCGGTGGAACGCTACTCGGGTAAGACCGCTACCTGCCTGGGATTGGGCAACCATTTCCGAAACAGTGGGTACAGCGTCGGTTACCTCAAGCCGCTCAGTCTCCAACCTTGGCGTGTGGAAGGTCATATCACTGACGAGGATGCTGCGTTTGTGAGAGAGGTTTTGGAACTGGACGCGGCGCCCTGGGAACTGTCCCCTGTGGTCGTGACACCTGACTTCCTGCGTTCGCACCTGCGGGGCGAGACGGAAGAGAACCTCATGGCGAAAGTGCGGTCGGCTGTCGAGTCGGCGAGCGCCGGCCAAGATGTGTTGCTGCTGGAAGGCGGCGGCAGTCTGCGTGAAGGCTACGTCGTGGGGTTGCCAACACCGGTTGTTGCGACCGAGTTCGGCAGCGACGCGCTGGCCATCGTCAAGTACCGGGACGATGTGCGCCTGCTGGACGATGCCCTCACGGCTCGCACCCGCCTGGGCGATCTGTTGTCCGGCATCATCATTAACCGCGTGCCGGGCGACGCAGCCGACTTCGTGTCTGAGGTCGCCGTGCCCTTCCTCGAAGCGCAGGGCCTCAACGTATTGGGCGTCGTGCCGGAGGTCCGCAGCCTGGCTGCGCTGTCGGTGACGGACCTCATCCAGGCGCTCAAGCCCGAGATCCTAACCGAGCGCTTCAACCCAGAGGCGCTGGTGGAGACGCTGACGGTAGGCGCCATGACTGCCGATGCTGCTCTCCGGATCTTCCGGAAGCACACCAACAAGGCCGTGATCACCGGTGGTGACCGCACCGATATCCAGTTGGCCGCCTTGGAGACCTCCACCACCTGCCTGGTCTTAACTGGCAATCTGCGCCCCAGCCCGCTGATCGTCAAGCAGGCCGAGGAGATGGGGGTGGCTATGCTGCTGGTGCGCACGGACACGATGGGGACCGTCGAGATGATCGAGCAGGTATTCGGCAAGAGCCGGCTGGGTCAGACGGCCAAGCTGCAGAAGTTCGAATCGCTGCTCACCGAGCACGTCGATTTGGGCCGGCTGTACGACAGCCTGGGCTTGGAGCAGCGGTAGCGGCTGATCCGCCCCCCGAGGACCGGAGCATCCCCAGACGCGGAGTGACTTTCGCGCACCAGTCCGCGTCTGGGGGTGCCCATGTGAACTGACTGATCCGCCGAGCTACGGGAGCGGCCCCTCACTGCCGGTGCAGCAATTCTAAATTTGAAAGTATCGGGCCCAGATTTGTTACCGCCCCGGTGGGAAGATCGAGACTTGGTCCCCCTCGTCAAGTGGCGCCTCAAGCCCGCCGTGGAAACGCAAATTCTTACCATTCAACAGCACCCGCCAGCCCCGACGCGGACGATACACGTGCTCCAACTCTGCCAGCCAGGTCGCATCGCCATTGGGCGAGCGTGTATCCCATTCCCGCTCTAGCGCTTCGGCGCGCGCCTCGGGGAAGTAGTTGAAGAACTTCCGCAGGAGTTCGCCAGCCGGCGCCATGTTCTGCACCCAGATGGAGATCCGCTGCACCTCCAGCAACGGGCGGAGCCGGCCAAACAATGCCACCTCAATGGGATATTGCCCATCCTCGATGGCGCGGGCAGCGTGGTAACCGTCCAGCATGAGTTGGAGTTGGAGCGTGAGGTACTTGTTCCAGCCGGCCAGCGCCAGGGCAACCCTTGCCGCATCGTCGATCTCGGCGGCGATGAAGTCCGCGAACGCGCTCTGGACCAAGCTGATGGCGCCGGTGACGTACATCGTATCGACGTGCGTCTGGCGCGGACCGTGGCCGGCGTGCTTCTTACCGGCCCAGAACAGATACTGCGCGAAGTCGTGCCCCATGTCCATGCCAATTGTGCGCGCCAGCCAGATGGTGAAAAAGCGCCGGCGCTCTTCCAGGTGCTCGGGATCAGCGCCCGACTCCCACCCCAGAATGGCGGCCGTCTCCTCGAAGTGTAAGAGATAATCGTAGGTGTCCGCCACAAGCTGTGGGCCCCGCCGAAAAAGCACGTCGACCGTCGCCTGCATCGCCGCTATCTCTTCGTCGCTGATGGCGAGAAACCGCTGCAGTCGGTCCCACGTTTCGAGTGGTGCCGGCGCCAGCCTACCCAGTGTCATGGGCTGTTCGCGTTCTCTCTCGATCTCTTGATTCTCAAACATTATACTTCACCCCTCCAGATAGAGTGCCAGCAGTTCTAAATTTGGCGTGACTGCTCAGGCACTTCGTGCCTACACAAGAAGAGGCCTCAACTACGAGGGCGATAGCCTGAGTAGTTACAATTTGGGGGTATGATCATCGTTTCGGCCACTAGCTCGGCTTGGATTGCCAAATCTAAGCCATAACCGCTGGATTTGGCAATCCAGCGGGAGCAGGCGGGAGCCAATGGCCGAAACGATGATCAAGGCCCAATTTGGCATAGAAGATGCGCTTGGCTACCCTTGCGAAGGTTTGCCAATCGCTTTCGGGTTGAGGCGCCCCTCGCCAGTCGAAAATCGGCCTCTTGCCAAGGTTCTTCCTAACCTTCGCAAGGGTAGCTGAACGCTTACATTTAGAATTCTTGATAGAGTGCTTTTGTGTTTGCGTTCTTGCTCGGCATGAGTATAATATATCTACCACCGTTCTACATTGACCCACATCAAACTCGGCCCCGAGCTTTGGACCAGATTTGGACCAGAGCTTCACGTTTCTATGACCGTGCGATAGTACAATGTAGTCAGGTTTTGTGACTCGAATGAATCATCGAAGCCCGGCTGTCAACCCTCCGGGGTTCCGGGGGGCATTTAACGACGGCCTCAACGCACCCGAGGTCGAGTCACAAGGCAAGAGGGGCGTTATGCTGGTTCAGCATAACGCCCCTCGTTCTTTTTGGTGAGGGGCGTCCCCTGGTGACGGCTTTGAGTGTTCTCGGGGCGAACGGGTGAAGTCGTGACTGCGGCCTTCTGGGGCCCCATTTTCACACATTACATATGGAAAGGAGTGTAGCAACGATGCTTGGAGGATTTGCCAACCACGTTGGCTGGATTGATCTGGCAGATGGCTCTGTCGAGTACAAACCGATCGACGAGGACGATGCTCGGAAGTATGTCGGCGCCCGGGGTCTGGGTGTCAAGTACGTGTTCGACAACGGCCCCGAAGTCGATCCTCTATCCGCCGACAACATCCTGTGCTTCATGAACGGGCCTCTCACGGGGACAGAGGTGAACCTGAGTGGGCGGATGGCTGTAGTGACGAAGTCGCCTCTGACGGGAACGGTGACGGATTCCCATCACGGTGGCTGGTCAGCGGCTCGGCTCCGGTGGAGCGGTTTCGACGGTCTTGTATTTACGAGCAAGGCCGATAAGCCAGTGTACGCTTACGTCGAAGACGGTAAAGTGACACTGGAGGATGCCTCCGAAGTGTGGGGGATGGGAGTCCATGATACTGTCGCATACATGCAAGACAAGTACGGTGAGAAGGACGTCAGTGTCATCACTATCGGTCAGGCGGGCGAGAACTTATCACGTTTCGCCTGCATAATCAACGAGGATGACCGGGCTTCGGGGCGGGGGGGGACCGGTGCGGTAATGGGACACAAGAACCTCAAGTGCGTGGTCATTAAAGCTGAGAGGGACCTCCCGGAACCAGCTGATCGGAACGCCTTCCGCGAGGCGCACAAGCAAGCTTTGGCTGAGCTCATGCATGAGGATGTGACAACAGCACCACGCAAAGGTGGTCTGTCGGTTTTTGGGACGAATGTCCTGATGAATATGGTCAATGTAATCAGTGCTATGCCGACCCGCAACTCTCAGACTACGTTCTTTCCTGAGCATGAAGCGATAAGTGGGGAACGCGTGAAGGAGACGATCTTGGTCAATGATCCAACCTGCCACGCTTGCCCGGTGGCGTGCAAGAAAGAGGTCGAGATTACGGAGGGGCCGTACAAAGGACTTCACATGGAGAGCGTGGAGTATGAGTCCGCGTGGGCCTTTGGCGCCAACTGCGACAATAGCGATGCACCCTCTATTGCCAAGTTGATCGACCAGTGCAACGATTATGGCTTCGATACCATCGAGATGGGGAACGTCCTCTCCGTGTATATGGAGGCTACCCAGAAAGATTTGGTGAACGACGGAGGGCTAGCATGGGGGGACCATCCTGCGATGGTGGAAACCGTCCGACGGATCGCCTTCCGTGAGGGAGATGGGGACATTCTCGCTGAAGGCACAGAGCGGGCAGCCAAGGAGTTCGGCGATCCCGATATCGCTATGACGGTGAAAGGCCAAGCTATCCCGGCTTACGATCCCCGGGGTATCAAGGGTATGGGCATCGCCTATGCCACGTCTAACCGTGGCGCCTGTCACCTGCGAGGCTACACCCCAGCCGCTGAGGTCGTGGGTAACGTTCTCGGTCCTGCCGACATCGCTGATCCGCAGGAGTGGAAAGGCAAGGGCGAGTTAACAGTGACTTTCCAGAACGTTCACGCGATGACAGACTGCCTCGACATCTGCAAGTTCAGCACCTTCGCCGAATCCCTCGACACCTTTGCTGCCCAATACACCGCTATTACCGGCATCGAGATGGACGCTGATGGCCTGCTGGAGGCCGGCGAGCGAGTGTACAACCTGGAGCGTTACTACAACAACCTGGCGGGATTCCGGGGGGGATCCGACTACCTACCCAAGCGTTTCTTGGAAGAACCAGGCACTGGTGCCGCCGAGGGCCAGGTCTGCGAGTTGGACCAAATGCTTGAGGAGTACTATGCCGCCCGTGGTTGGGAGAAGGGCGTGGTGCCAGAGAGCAAACTCAGGGAACTTGGAATCATCGAGTAGCTGGAGTGTCCTATAGAGGCATAGACGTAGGAAGGCGGCTGGTCAAACAAACCTTACCAGCCGCCTTCTTCTCTGGAGCAGTGATCAGAATGCCAGTGCGAACTGGTGGATCAGTGCAATCTGATCACCATCCTCGATTTTGGCATCCCACCCACCAACAAGGACATGAAACCGACCGTTCACCAGTACTCGCGCATAGGGGCGCACATCCTCCTCGTCCGTCAGGATTAAGTCCCGCACATCGTACTCCTGTATGAGCGCATCAAGGCAATCCCTTAGAGTCTTTCCTTTGAACTCAAACTCGGCCTCGGGCTTGCCTACGCGAGTTCGAACATGTCCCAAGAACTTAACGGTGACGCAAGGCATATTCTGTCACCCCCCTAGACTTGGCCTCCACCGACCGGCGGGAACATCGTCAGGTCATCATCTGGCAACAACTTGGTGTCGAGCCCTTCTAAATGGTGGGTGCTTCGCCCATTGACAAAGATGTTCACAGCCGGCCGAAGTTCGCCAGACTCATCTAAGACGCGAGGCTCAAGATCTGGAAATTGCTCGAACAGGCGTGACAGCATCTTGTTGACAGTTGCGCCGTTTTCCAGTTCCACCTCGGCCGAGCGCCCGCCAACAACGTCGCGCAGTGTCGCATAGAATCGTACTTCCATTTTGCATCATCCCTTCATCGCTTGAGTCATTACTCTGATAGTAGTAACTACTCGGGCACTGCGTGCCTGCACAAGGAATATGCCGGAAAAAGGGGTTGG
>JAANWY010000129.1 GCA_018263655.1 Anaerolineales bacterium
GAAGGGGGTGCGGGTTTGCGACGGTTCTTCGAACAAGCCGCACCCTTCGATACGGTCTCCACTTCGTTTCGACCTACTCAGGATGCTAGTCCTGATACCTCCTGAACGGTTACCGGTCCCTCACTGATCCTCTGAGGAATCACAGATCCATCGCGACCGCAAATCTGGATCCACCGAGAATGCGACCCTCATGCGCTGTGTCGGTCATCACTCGTCTCCTCAAGCCGTGCAACCTCGATCTGAGCTTCGGGTACCGCGTATATGGCGCCACCGAGATGCAGTAAAGGTTTCTGTTCCTCGTCTTCGCCGAGGAGCCATACCTCGTCAAAGGCGTCCTCGTCCACCTTGGCCGCCAATACTTGACCGACGAGCCAGACGTGGTCGCCAAGCTCAATAGCCTCGACCAGGCCACACTCGATGTGGCCGAGACATTCTGCAATCAGCGGCGCGTCGATTTCGTCGGCCTCAGCCGGCGTGAAGCCGACCTCAGCCAGCTTGTCATCGAGATCGCGGCCGGAGATGCAGCCGGCTCTGTCGACTTGCTCTGCCAGTGGCCGGCCTGGGAAGTTCAGGGCGAAGACTTCGCTGCGCAGAATTAGCTCATGCGTGAAGTGAACGGGCGCCACAGCGACGCCGATACGCGGGGGATCGTAGCTCACGGGGGCCAACCAGGAAGCCGGCATCACGTTGTGCCGGTCAAGATAGCGAGTCGTCACCAAAGCGACGCCCCCCGACTGTAACAGACGATGTGCTTGCCAGCGTGGCATATGTTTCTTCATGGGTGTGTGCGATGGCTATAGCGTGTCTGATCTACTCTATAAATCGTCGCTCTGGCCTATAAATCGTCGCTCTGACCGGTCTCCCGACCGCGCCAGTACCATTTTCATGCTTCACAGAGCTCCATCAGAGCATGGCGACTACTTGCAGTATAACCTACGACAGGTTTTCTGTCAACAAGGACCCGCAGGTCAGTGACACGCTTGTCGTCGTTGAATAGCTTATGTCACTGGCGGAGTAAACGGTCATCAGTGGACAGTCAACAGAACTGTTAACTCTTCACCGATGGCTGATGGCTGAGGCAGCTCAAGCTTGCCATCTTTCTAGAATGAGCTCTTGCGCTTCCTCAATCACGCCCCGCTCCTCGTCGTCGACACCGGCGGCGAGGCCTTCGGCGACGCGGCGGATTTCCTGGCGCGGGCTGACCCGCTCCGACGCGTGCCCCGTGTCGGGCATCTCCAGCGCCCGCACCGTCACCCCCCGCCGATCCAGGTCGAAGTAGAAGTTGAGCTCGTTCCCCAGCTGCCAGATGTCGAAAAAACGCAGCCGATGGTAGAGATCGCGGCTCACGGGGCCTTCGATGCGGCACAACAGAAGCTGGTCAGGGTGCGAAGCCGATCTCAGTCGCTTGAAAACGTATTCGGTCGGATCATCGGCCGGCAGGTTCGTGGTGCGAATCTCGATGCGCTTCATCGGCTGGACGTCGATGGAGCGGTGGCGTATCTCGGATTTCACGTTGGGCCGGCGCCCGTCGAACGCCAGTGCCAAGAAGCCCGTCGGCGCTTCAATCTCGCCGAACGTCATGCGCTCCGTCGGGCCGGGGAAGCACACGGCGACATCACCAATCTTCATCGTCCGGCGCTCATGCACGTGGCCGGCGAGCAGGTAGTCGACACCGTTCAACGCAGCGACGCTGGCCTTGGAGAGCTGGGGCTCTTCGATGGCCGGATGCAGCGTGCCCTCGACGCCGTAGTGGGCCATCAGCAGGACCACATCGGCATCGGGAGGCTCGATGGGGACGCCGGCCAGCGGGTCATCGTCGGGGCCCAGGCGTGGATCGGGCCCCAGGCCGCCGATGGCAACGCGCGTCCCATCAACGGTGTGGGTCAGCCACTCGATTTCGGTGGTACGGGTGAAGCAGCGTGCCACCTGCACCTCGTTGTAAATGCGCTGGGGCGTGGCGCCACCCAGCCGCGTCTTGGGTACGTCGTGGTTGCCACCGATGACGGCGATGAGCGCGCCGGCGTCGCGCAGCCGTTGGAACTGGCGCGCGACCCAGATTAGTTCCGACGTCCGTGGATTGGGTGAGTCGAATAGATCGCCGCCGTGTAGGTAGATGTCGGCGCGCTCGCGGATGGCGTAGTCGACGGTCTGGGTCCAAGCGTCACGCAGCCGTTGGCGCCGGCCGGCCAGTTGATCGGGCGACATCTTGGCGTAGTATTTGTTCAGGTGATTGTCAGCTGTGAA
>JAANWY010000013.1 GCA_018263655.1 Anaerolineales bacterium
CAACGTTATCTCGGGAGACCTCGTCCAGGACATCGGTCGGGAGACCTCGTCCAACGTTATCTCGGGAGACCTCGTCCAACGTTATCTCGGGAGACCTCGTCCAGCGGGTCAAGGGACCGAACACCTTCACGTCGCGCATCTCGGGCGGGCACTCGAGCTGCGGCCGCTGGTCGTAGTCGGCGATGTTGCCGCCGGCATGCGTGATGAGCTCATCATAGGTGAGATCCCCGTTGGCGTCTTTGATGGCCTTGCTGAGCGACCAGGTGAAGGCGCCACGGAACTCGCCCTCGATTCGAGCGTCGGCTGCCGTCTGGCGATCCTCACAGGCTGCCAGCAGGACGTGTTTCTCTTCGGGAATGACGCCGTAGGTGTTCTCGCGGAAGCGCCGGCGCAGCAGTGCGAGATACTCTTGCATCTTCGCCGCCCACTGCTCCTGCGGGACATCCTGCAACATTTGCGCCAACTGCGCGGCCGCCCACGCATCGGCCTCGACGTCACGCTGATCCTCGAGCTCCCGGATGCGCTCCGTCACCTCCGAAGGCGGAGTCAGGAAGCGCGGATAGAACTCGACGTCCATATCGAACAGCGCTTTCTGGATGGATCCGCTGTGACAACAATCGGCGATGAAGGTGAAGTTCACGCCTTCGGGGACGTCCTCGAAGATCTCGCGCAGATAATCGTCCCGGAAGGGGTCGTCCCAGTCGTGGTCGTAGGGCACGATGACTTCATCTTTGCACTCCCACTCCTCGTGCTCGCTCTGGTCGGCGACCTGGGTGCCGTGGCTCGAGAAGTGGAAGACGCGGACATCCTGGCCTCCGCCGGCGTAGTCGCTCAACAACCAGCTCAGACCGTCGCGAACGCCTTGAGCGGTAGCATCACCATCGTTCAGAACTTTGATGCCCTCGTCCTGGAACCCGAAGTAGGTCGTCAGGAGCCCCCGCATCTCGACCGCGTCGTTGACACAGCCCCGCAGCCGCCAACTCGGTCGGGTGAAATTATTGATCCCAACAATCAACGCTCTCTTGGACATGATCAATCCTCCTTTTCCGGACTCTTCTTGTGTAGGCACGAAGTGCCTGAGTAGCTTGACATTGTTAGATTTGCCCCAGCGACGGCCTTTTGATCGCCGAAGGTCTCCTGTCTGCGTGCCCCGCACAGGCAGGCCTGACCGAGGCGAAACGGGCTCGGTCGGGAGACCTTCGCCCATCACGAGACGTAATCTAACAATGTCAAGGTAGTTACCTCCCCTCAAGCTGTGAGGTTCAGAGTTCTGACATGTTCCTCCGGACGGATCTCAGCCAACCGATAACCGCACTCATCTGGAGGGTATCCATGCACGAGCCGCCGCGTGGATTCGGTCGCGTTCGTCACAACGATTTCAACAGCCCGTTCCTGCTCTCCGGCCGCCTCCACGATCCATTCGAGGGTGTCCAGATCTGGATTGTCATGCTTTCCGTTGGCACAAATGACGTAGGTGCCGGCTGTAAGGGTGCGAAAGAATTCTGGCGTGACGTTCCGTGCACTGCCGTGGTGCGGGACCTTGAGCACATCGACATGCAGGTTGCCATCAGGCTCAAGCAAGCCGGCCTCCTCCAGTCCCTCCAACAAATGATCACCACGCCCGTCGCCAGTGAACAGGATCGTCTTCCCGTCGGCCTCGGCGAGGAACATGATGCTGCTCAGGTTTGGAATACTCCGGTCAGCCGCCCTCGCCGCCCGCTCGGCCGCGATAGGATCCCGGACCAGAACATCCCTCTCCTGCTCCTCTAGCCACTCGAGCCACTCGTCACGGAGCTTCTGCAGATTTCCCTCCGTCGGCCCGACAACGTGAAAGCTCAGCTTGCCGAACGCAATCGGCGCCGGCGCATCTTCCAAAGCGATGAGCCGGCGCGGCAGAAACTCCCGGTTGAGCGGCACGTCCAGCTCACGCGCAAGGCGCGTGAGTTCGTCCCCCTGCCGGATACTCCGTTCAGCCTTGTCCGAGAAAGGTATCACAGATCGGGTGACGGTGGCCTCAGCCATCAACGTCCTGAATCGATTCTCGATGTCGCCGCCCAGCGTCTGGCTGAACGTATTGTGCCAGAGCGCGTCGATGCTGACCGTCTCGGGCGAGCGGCTGCTCCGTTGGTCGCGCAGTTCGTCCATCAGGTCCAGCAGACCGTTAACGTGGTCATCGTCCACGTGACTGAGGATCGCCAGCTCCAATTTCCCGCCGGCATCCCGGATCGCCAGGAGCTGATCTCGCAGGTGATCCTCGTAGGTGTGCGCCGGCCCACCATCGATCAGGATATATCTCGAGGCCTCCGGCGAGCCATGTTCCAAGATCAGGCAGTCGCCATGCTCAGCTTGAACAACGTGCAGTCGCAGCATGTCACCCTCCCGCTTTATTCAAGGCCCCTGGGCGCCGGCAAGTGCCTGGGCGGCAAGCCTCGCGTAATCGGGGGCGCCGGTACAACCCGGATGTCGTCCATCCCCCACTGCCCCTCGATGGTCAACAACATCTTGACCTCCACACCATCCGACCACAGCTGCCGCACCCACGTCGTGCCGCCCACATCGAACCGAGCCTCATCGCTCAAGGCAAAAGCCGCTGGGCCAAGCACCTGAAGGGCCTTCTCTGGAAACGCGAAGTCCGGGTTGTGGCTGACGATGAGGCTCTGCCAGGCCACGCGCGTCGCTTCCTCCCACGCCGGCAGCGGCGGCGCATCGGGATCACGATCCAACAGCACCGGCTTGAGCTGGATCGGCCAGGCCGGCCCCGGACAATCGGTGCTGGGGAAACCCTCGGGCGTCAGCGGGCGCACCTCGTAGTGGCCGGCAACCCGCAGCGCGCGTCCCAGACGCCGGGAAAGCCAGTCGTACAGTCCCAGACAGGAGCTGATCTGTCCCTCCGTGTAGCGGTACTCGCCTGCCTGCGGAGCAGTCGCGGCCGGCAGGTCCCCCTCTCGCTCCGGCTCGATGACGACGGCAATCGAGACGACGTTCAAATGCTTGCCTGTCACCTCGTCGGTGCCGGCCGACTGCCACGTCACCGTGGTCAAGGGGTGCAACTGCGTCAGTTCGCCGTCTTGCGTGATCTGGAAATGATAGGCGCCACCCGGGAACTTGGGGCGGTCTGGGTCCTCGTGCGTCGTCTGCTCCCGCCAGACCGTGTCCGGCTGGAGGTTCCGGCCTTTGGCGCCCAGCCAATGAACGACGAAGATGTCGACGTCGTCCAGGCTGCGACGCCCGGTGTAGCCTTCGGTGCCTTCGCGCGCGGCGAGTTTGTCGATTAGGTTGTTTGCCTGGGGGGCGACGAGCGGTTGCGGCGTCACCGTAACCTCTTCCTCGGTGACCTCGTCTTCGACGACTTCCGCTTCCACCGGCGTTCCCCACGGCTCCGCCGACGCGGTTGCCCACTCGGCGCTGATACGATCCAGAACGTCACCGGCGATGTCAAAGGTGCGCCACTCGTCGAAGCCGCCGCTTCCGGCGACATAGATGGCAGCCGCCAGGCGAGGATACTGGACCATGGTCCTGGCGTAGCCGGTCAACAAGTCGAGGTATCGGTCCGCCGGCATACCGTAGTGCATCCAACCACAGTGCTTCTCGCCGGCCAGACCGCCGTCTACGCCCAATTCGCCGACCAACCACCACTTGGCCCTGGCCCACGCCGGCAGAGCCGGCCACCATTTCTCGAAGCGGTAGGCGTTCCACGTGTCGTCCAACTGATGAGGGTGCCAGTACTCGCGGAAGTGGACGCCGTGAGCCACCTTCATGGCCGGGTAGAACAACTCCCATTCTCCCATCCACGGCACCTCGCTGTCCCGCCCGACGATCTGGGGGACGCCGGTCGAGAAGCCACCGACCAATGCGTGGTAGCCTTCTGCCTGAACCCGCTCGGCGAAGGCCCGTTCGAATTCACACAGTCGCCGGATGGCCACGGGTCCCTTGGCGGCCTCATTGCTGCCCTCCCACCACCGTATGATGCCTCCGAGTTCACCCGCCTTCTGGAGAATGCGCTCGGCGAACGCGCGCCCTTCGGCTACCGAAAGTTTGTCAGCCAGGGTGTCGTCCACGATGCGGCCAATGAGGACGGTGTCCGGGCTGGCATCGTGGAGTTTCTGGACCCAGCCGATGTCGGGGTTGACGACCTTGAAGACAGCCGGCCGACCGTGGCGGACGGCCTCGGCCACACGGTCGTCCGCACCGAGACTCTGTGCGCTCAACCGCTTCACACCCTGAAAGCTCATGGTAACACCTCTTTGCTGGTAACATTCGGCCTGCCACGCTGTAGTCATACCCTGGTCCAGACTGGCGCAGTCGTAGCCGGCGCTGCGGGCTATTCGAATCTCCCGAGGGCAGGGAGTGACAAGATTTGCGGGTTGTTCAGTGTGATCTGCAACGAGAGTCGGCGATCCGAGAAGAGTTACGAACGTGACCACATCATACGTCAAGCAGCGACGGTTGTCAAGCTGCCGGCGCGTGCCGTGTACATCCCATAGTTTGGTGGCTCTCTAGGATTTCGCATGGTGCTGTAGATTGAGACCGGACATGCCCCCTACATGTGGGCAAAAAAGCCATTTCGCCCACATGTAGCGGTAGCAGAATTGTCGACCATGCGAAATCCTAAAGACTGAGCGTTGTTACAATGCTGGGCGAAGGTCTCCTGTCTGCGTCTGCCTGTGCGGGGCACGCAGACAGGAGACTCTCGGCGATCAAGAGACTGTTTCTCTGGCCGCCGGTCGCCGCTTCGCTTACGGACCGAGGCAGATGAGTTTCCAGACCGTTGGAGACCTTCGGTCAACGGGTGGGGCACGGTCAGGAGACCGGCCCCAGCGGTTGGGAGACCGGCCCCAGCGGTTGGGAGACCGGCCCCAGCGGTTGGGAGAACAGAGAACCGGTTAGAGCACAGATCTCCCAGTTTTCCTTCGCACCGTTTTGATGTACAATAGGGTCACGCTGCACGTTGACCGGCTAGGATGTTGTGGAGGTATAGATGAAGTTCGATGAGTGGCCGCCCGCCGCACGGGTCGGGCTGGGTATCTTGACCGCCGTGGGCACAGTGTGGCTCCTGAGCCAGTTATTATCCCTCATTGCCTTTTTCTGGGACATCATTCTGCTCTTCTTCCTCGCATGGCTACTGTCGTTCTCGCTGCGCCCAATCGTCGATCACTTGGGCGCGCGTCCGATACCGCTCGTGCTGATTCGCCGGATGCGAGCCGGCGGATACACAGCGTGGGCCGGACGCCTGGCCGACTGGCGCTTCTCGCGTCCGGCATCCACAATCGTCGTGTACATCGGTCTGGTGATCCTGCTTATCACCGTCGTCGTCTTCATCATCCCCGTCGCGGTATCACAGTTTGGCCAACTGGCAAGCCGGCTGCCGGCCTACGGCGGTGAGGTGTTGGACCTTTTCCAACGTCTGCAAACCGAAAACCCGGCCTGGCTAGAACGTCTCAATGCCCAAGCCGCACAGTTCGGCGTCGATCTGGAAGAAGCGTACAGATCCCTCAACATCGTAGACTCCATCCAGACCGTGGGGGGGCGCCTGGCCCAAAACACCCTCGGCATAGCAACGGGTTTTGCCTCGTTTCTGACAGATTTGCTGTTAGTCCTTATCCTGAGCTTTTACATCACCTTGGACACGCCGCGCTTAGCCAACTGGTTTCTCTACATGGTGCCAGGCCAGTGGCAGGATGAATGTGAGGTCCTGTTCGCCAACATTGACCGCACATTTGGCGGATTCATACGCGGCCAACTGTTGATGGCCCTACTAGCAGGCGCGGGGACCATGACCATCATGCAAGTCGCCAGCCTCGGTTTCGTTGTAGTCGTCAGCCTGTTTGCCGGCGGCATCATGCTAATTCCATACATCGGAGCCCCCATCGCCCTGTTCCTACCAACAATCATTGCCCTCTTCCAAAGCGGCCTGAACACGGCCATCGTCGTATTCATCGCCATCCTCGCTCTCCAGCAAGTGATCCTGCATATCATGATGCCTCGGATCATGAGCGAAACCATGGGCATGCATCCACTGCTTGTGTTCGCTGCGCTGCTGATAGGCGTACGGGTCGCAGGGTTCTGGGGCGCCCTCTTCGGTATCCCCGTCGTGGGCGTCTTGGCCGCCATGTTGAACCACGTCTACCAGCGAAACGTCCTCGGCGTTACCGATACACTGGGTGAAAACACGCCGGCACTCGAGTCCGAGCCGGCTGCTGCCTCGCCCCCGATCAAACTCGAGGAACAGCGAACCAGATCACCATAATCTGGTTTTGAACTTATGAAAAGTTGTGATACAATAGGGGCGCCCGTCCAAATCGGACACCTGCCCAGCGCCAGCGCCTCGGCTGCTCCGCTGGGGCTCAAGACGGCTGCTTGAAAGGAGCACCACAACTATGCGAGAGCAAATCGAAGCCTTTCTTACCTACATCTCCGTTGAGAAGGGATATTCAGACAACACGTCAGCGGCCTATCGAAATGACCTCCACCAGTTCGCCGACTTCCTGGAAACGCTGGACTCACCTCCAACAAGCTGGTCCGAAATTGATAAGGATACGCTGATCAGCTTCATGCTGGACCTCCAGGAACGCGAATACTCCTCCGCCACCGTGGCTCGAAAAGTGGCGGCAACCAAGTCCTTCTTCGGATTCTTGGCCTCTGACGGTGTCGTAGAGGAGGATCCCACAGCCGATCTGGATTCTCCCAAGGCCAAGAAGCGACTTCCCAAGACCCTCTCACGCCGTGCGGTTGAGCGTCTGTTGGAAGCCCCCATGGAAAAACGCTCGCCCGACGATCACAAAGGGCTGCGCGACAGAGCCATGCTAGAACTTCTGTACGCGACCGGCATGCGGGTCAGCGAGCTGGTGAGCCTGAATATTGACGACGTGACGTTAGCCGGCGCATCGGTGCGCTGTGTCGGCAAGGGGGACAAGGAACGCATCCTGCCGCTTTACCACGAGGCTGTCGCGGCGTTGGAAGCCTATCTTGAGACGGGGCGGCCGCAGTACGCCAAGGACCCGGAGGTAAAAGCCCTCTTTCTCAACCCGCGCGGGACGCGGCTGACTCGGCAGGGGCTGTGGCTCATCATCAAGGGGTACGTGGAAGAAACTGGGATCAGTGAGGAGGCGACCCCCCACACCCTGCGGCATTCCTTCGCCACGCATTTGCTAGACGGGGGAGCCGGCCTCCGCGAATTGCAACACCTCCTCGGCCACTCGAATATCTCCACGACGCAGGTCTACACACACGTATCGGGCGATCGCCTGAGAGAAACGTACGATGAGGCGCACCCGCGTGCTAAGGAACCGTGATTAAATAACTTGTGCATTTGAAGCTATACGGTCACGGTCAAATGGGTAAGTTATTTAATTCTCATTCCTAAAGAAACTAGTAGCCAGCCAACAGTAGACAGTGAGCAGTGAATGTCCATCAGTAGACAGTGAGCAGTGAATGTCCATCAAGCCTGGCCGTGAACGACCAGGCTCAAATACGAAGCCCTGCGGGCTAGTATGTAGCTCGGAGAGCTCTGTAGTGAGTGAGCAGCGAGCCGCTAATATCAATGGAACTCCATAAACGAGAATACATCGAAGAGGCCGCCGGCGCTGTACGTCAACACGCATCAATTGTTCCCCAGGTCGCCCTGATTACGGGTTCCGGCTTGGCGGAACTCGCTGACGAAGCCATCAACGCGACACCGATTCCGTACGGCGATATCCCCCACTTCCCGCAATCGACGGTGGCCGGCCATCCAGGCGAACTGGTGGTCGGTGAACTCGAGAATGTACCGGTCGTCATCCAGCGCGGCCGCGTGCATTTCTACGAGGGGTACAGCATGCAGCAGATCACGTTCCCCATCCGCGTGATGCAAGCGCTCGGCGCCGAGACCCTGATCGTCACCAACGCAGCCGGCGGCCTGAACCCCGCTTTCTCGGCCGGCGACATCATGGCCATCCGCGATCACCTCAACCTGACTGGCCATAATCCTCTTCGCGGCCCAAACGACCCGGAGTTGGGGCCACGCTTCCCGCTCATGGCCGGCGCATACAGTCCTCGACTGCGCCAGCTAGCCCGCGACGTCGCCCGAGAACTCGGGGTTGAGTTACAGTCCGGGGTGTACGCCGGTCTGGCTGGCCCCACTTTCGAGACGCCGGCCGAACTACGCTTCCTACAGATGATGGGCGCCGACGCCGTGGGAATGTCCACAACGCCCGAAGTCACCGTCGCCCGACACGGCGGCATGCAGGTCCTGGGATTCTCCATCGTCGGCAACATGGCGCTGCCGGACGAGATCGAGGCAGCGGTGGAAGCTCAGGCCGGCGAGGGGGAGGCAGAGGAAGTTCACGATGAGGTGTTGGAGGCCGGCCAGCGGGCAGTGCCGCGCCTGCAAGCCATCATCCGCGGCGTGCTGCGCAACTACGCCCGGTAGGACTTGACCCAAATCCATTTTAGTATGTAGGTAGCTACTCAGGCCATTATCCTTGCGACTGAGAAATGCGAAAAAAGGGGTCGGTGGGGGCGGCCGCCCCCCACCGTCCCCTTTTTTTCGGTCTCTTCTTGTGTAGG
>JAANWY010000130.1 GCA_018263655.1 Anaerolineales bacterium
CGTGTGTGTCGGTGTTGACGTTGGTGTCGATGTGTTCGTCGGCGTGTTAGTCGGTGTCGGTGTCGGCGTCAACGTGTTCGTTGGCGTGTGTGTCGGTGTTGACGTCGGCGTCAATGTGTTCGTCGGCGTGGCAGTCGGTGTCGCCGTCGGCGTCGATGTGTGCGTCGGCGTGTTAGTCGGTGTCGCCGTTGGTGTCGATGTGTGCGTCGGCATGGTAGTCGGTGTCAATGTCGGCGTCAACGTGTTGGTCGGCACCGGCGTGTTGGTCGGTCTCGGTGTCGGCGTATCGGTTGGTGCACTCGTCGACGTGTTCGTTGGCTTCGCCGTGGGGGTGAAAGTACGGGTCGAAGTCCCCGTTGACGTGGCCGCTGCCGGCGTGAACGTCAATCCACTATCAAATTCCGTTGGCTTCGGTGTCAGCGTAGCAATTGGCGCTACATCTGGCGCTCGCACACCTGTCAGCGAAGTTGTGAGTCGCGCCGGCTCACTCGTCAACGTGGGCGTCGATGTCATCGCCATCGGCAATCCAGCATTCGCGCTCACTGGCATCGTCGAGTCTGCAAGGAACCAGTGGCCTGCGGCAGTCCCGAGAAGAGCAAACAACAACGCTCCCAAGGCAGTAAACGCAACGACCCGAAGGCGATGATTGAAGCTCGCGCCGTCACGCTCGATGTGAGATGCGGCGTCAGCCTCAGCCGGCGATGCACCATCGGGCTCAGCAACCTCGTCCGTTGCCGAACTGAACCCATCACTGGAATCAACGCCAGAGGACGGTCGCGACTCAACAATCGAAACTATACTCCCCGTCGGGTCAACCTTCGAAGGAGCTGAGTCGCGCTCGGGTATATCAAAGATGAGTCCGTCGGGCGCTCGAGAGTAGAGCACCGGCGATGCCCACTCGACAGTGTTTTTCAAGGCCAAATCAATTGCCTTGCGGGCCTCCGCCACGGCAGCATCAATCGGATAGCCATCGGCCAGAGCGCTGTACAACTCTCGGGCAAAGATGACGGCTGCTTCGTCAGTTACCTCGAATTGGTTGGCAACGACGCCGGCGATGCCTTCGTGGACGAGGGACTCTGCAATGCCAGGATAAGCCTTGAGCGGATCCTGTTCGCGGTCCCACCCGCGGGCGCCGTTGCAGGCGTTCAACACAACCAGACGCAGCGACGGGACATCGCCAAAGAGATGGCGTAGCTGTTCACCACGCACACGCCGGCCATCGCCGCGCTCATCCTCGAAAACGAGGACGCCCGTCTCCCGCTCCTCGAAGTAGTCACCGTGGCCGATGAAGTGCAAGACATGGACTGGCTCTTCACGCAGCCGATCCTGCAGAGCCGGCACCGTCGCGTTGGGCAGGAAGTCGACTTGCAGAAGACCATCGCTGATGAGCTCGCCCAGTGCCAGGCGAATCCGGTGCGTCTCACGCGCAACATCCAGCGGAGCATAGTCGGATGGGCTGGCAATCACGACCAGGAGATGCAACGGAGGTGTGAGCTTCAGCGGAGGCACTGGCGATTCCAGCTCGACATACCGGACAACCGGTGTGCGAGCTGACAACGCCACAAATCGACGCGCTGCTTTGTCGTACAGAAATTCCCACGGCAGATCGATCAGTTCGCCGGGCTCGACGCGCAGCTTGAACCGCAGCCCTTTGCCGTGGCCCAGGGCCAGATTGCGGCTGCTATCATAGGTCGCGCCGATGGCATCCTGAAACAGCGCATCGAATAGATCGCCGCCAAACGTCTTTAGTTCGCGCAGCTCCGATGACAGCGCGGCACGTGTGCGCTGGCGAGAGCGGAGCATCGCCAGCTCAACGAGGGTTTTGATATCCTTCAATCGTCCGGGGCCAAAGGGCAGGGTAAACGTCCCATTGGCCTCGCCGGCTGGTGATCGAACCACCCAGGTCGGATACGCTTCCTCGTGGCCGCGGCCAATGCGCAATTCGAATTCCTCGAATTGAAGTCGCCCCATGATGATATCCTCGTTCAGTTAAGGTGCAGGGCAGGTATTTGTTTACGTCGACCAAGCCGGTGCACCCCGTCTCGGTCAGCAGAAAAGGGGCCAATTGCCACCTTTCTAGCTTCTATGACGTATAAACTTGCTATTTCGATGCGCCTTCTGTATCATGCATTACACGGAATATCCGCACTGCCCCGTTCGAGTAAGCCACTGTGTAGCTTGCATCATGCAGAAAAGACTTCAAGTCAAGCGGTCCCCCCTTGCTTCCAAGATAAACATACTTAATTTTATGTCGACTCATCAATTCTTGCAACTTCGGAGCTCGGGCCTTGCTGATGCCGGCTAGCGTTTCCAGCACATTCTGCACCTGGAAGTAGTAAGACCGTGAGCCGAAGGAGTAGATGGCCGGCGGAACAAGGGTTCGGCGGCCGGTCAATATCGGAAGAGCATATCCGCCGTCGGCCCCCATGTAGGTTTTGTACTGCCACAAACGTATGTTGGTGACGAAGCCGGCATCGGGCGCCGTGTTCTCGCGAATCCACGCCATAGCCTGCATGTCGGCGGGAGTGGCTACGACAGTCACCGGGTTTACGATGTCGAGATGGTTCCATGCGCCGGCCAGCATAGCCAAGCTGAACACAGCAACCATCAGACCAGCCGTCAGCAGCCGCCACCCACCTCCCAGCCACCGCAAGATGGTGTCGGCAAGCGTACCTAGCAGAACGCCGGTCAGTACTGCCATCGGTAAGAAGAGCGCGATCACGAGTACGGTGTTGCTGAGCAGCCAGGTCTCTCCCCCACCCAGCAGATTGGGGTTCGCAGCGAGAACCGCACCAGCAATCCACAAGCCGATGAGAATCGACACACGGCGCCACCAGAGTAAGCCTAGCAATAAACTGAGGAGGGCCAATCGCAGCAGGACACGATCATAGCCTACGTCGATGAGGCCGCGCGGCACGGCGTTGAAGGAGGGTTCGCCGCTAAGCCAGCCGGCGCCGCGCCCTGTGGGTACCAGGGCGGCCAAGAGGCGCATGATCCACGGCGAGAGTAGGAGCACCGACAGGCCGGCCAAGGCCACTATTCGCACAAAGTAACCCGAAATCCAAACCCTAGTACACTGCGGCGGAAATCCTTCGGTAGGTACTTGCTCCAAGGGGATCGTCAGATCCCCGTCTGGCGCGCCGTTTCTTGCCGTTTCATAGCTGGTTTTTGTCGCGCAAGGCCGGGATCTGGCGATCCCTGGCGAGCGTAAACTGCCGAAGGATTTAGGCCGTCGTGTACTAGTATCCAACGCAGCGGTGTTCTGGTCAACTTGGTGATCTTCTGGCAGAAGGGCCGAAATAACCCTATACAGAAGCAAAGCCACAACAAATGCCACGTAGAGTACCAACACCCGGTAGTGGACCACCCCCAACCCGGCCACCGCCACACTGGCCAGGCCCAGCGCCCACCGTTTTCCACCTTCCGCCCACCACAGCGTCAAGATCACGGCTGCCGGCAACAGGACTAGCCCCGTCAACTGCGTATAACGCCCCCACGCCACATAATAAGCCGGCATCAACGAAATCATCCCAACCACGCCCATCGCAATCAAGCCCGCGTTCCGCCGCTTCTCTGGGCGCCCACGCATCAGGGTCACTGTCAGGCTATAGACACCGACGCCAACGAAGGCATTCAACACTTGACCCATGACGAGCACTGCACGGTGGACGGGCAGTTCCGCCAACCAAGCCAGCGCAGCCGCCAGCGTGTGGAAGCCGAAGTGGTAAATGAAGAGGCCGATGTCCAGATAGGGTCGATAGGTCGCCGGCACCTGTCCCTGGTCGGCGATGAGCTGCGCCATCATCGTGTGGTGCACGCCGTCTACCCACGCCGGCACCACTAAGTTTCGCGCCTGCAGCATCCGCAGCACGAGCGTCAGAAGCAAAAGCCCGGTGAACATCGCCAGCGCCGGCCAGTTGGAGCGCTCTCGCCAGACCGTCACGGGCTGCCAGTCGAGCGCCCACAAGCGCCACAAGGCCGCCAAGCCGGCAACGATCAGCAACACGGCCAGCAGAGCCGGCGTCAGCGTCAACCCCAGCAACGTGGCGAAGAGCAAGACTAGTGGCAGGATCGCTACGCTCAGGCCGACAGCCAGCGCGATCTGGAACATTGGATCCGGCCATTCCTCAGCAGGTATTGCCAGTAACAGCGCCAGATAGCCAGGCAAGAGCAGCAGCCCCCCCAGCGGCGGCAACAATCCGCCTTGGTGGGCAACGCCGCTCACTACATCGCGGACAACCATATCCAGCGAGTAGTCGTAGAAGGTCTTGAACTGCAGATCACCGGCTCGGGGGTGACCATCGAAAACAGCCGTTCCCTGACCGTAGGCATCGATCGTGTTGTACCAAGCGGTGACTTGGCTGCCGGCTGTGCCTTCGAAGAAGAAGTAGTACGACTGTTCCTTCGATTGCGGAAGCGGATCGAAAGTCACACGGAGTGGCTGATTGTGCGCCAGATCGCCGGTGCGGAGCGTCTTCGTGACCAAGTCGTTCTGGTCGGCCGGACTAGTCCGCAGATGGAAAGTCAGCTCGCCGCTGGCTGCGCTGCCCTCGCCATAGACGACGAGGAGCACCTCCACAGCCGCAAGCCGATCTCGATGGGACACGAACGTCTGGCCTACAGTCGTAGCGTCTTCGATGAGGGGCGCAGCCTCGTCCAGCCGGCCCTGCTCGTTGTCGACCTCCAGATGTGACGGGCCACAGCCTACCAACAGAAAGACCAGCACACCTACCAGTAGGCGCCCCAGGTGTCGGAGGGAGAGCGCCGGCCTGCTCATGGCACAGACTCCGCGGCGGCCGTTCGGGCGTCGGTGGGCGCCCCCAGACCGAAGACCCACGCACCGCCGTCGGCGTAAAGCAAGTCGAAGTCTGGATCAGAGAGCAGCGCAGCCGCGTCTATAGCGCCACCGCGTGAGCCGAGAAACACATGGGTGATGCCAGCATTCCGGAGCTGCGTGGGATCAAGGTGACCGTGCGATGCCGGCCCGCTCACCTGGTTCGTGAAGTCGACCTGGCCCGGCGTCCCCAACACGTACAGCGCGGGCGGCGGCACTGTCTCGCGATCGGCCAACACGGAGAGCCAGTAGCCGGCGTCAGTACCGACGCGGACATTGCCTTGCCAGAGGCGGTTATTGATGAGAAACCGGGCCTCCAGCGGCGTGTTGTCACACACCCAGGCGACGGCGTCCATATCGTCCTGCGTGAACAGAATCGTGGCTGGGTTGATGACCGAACGCATGCCGGCAGCGCCCCCCAACGCGACGAATAGCAATCCCACACCGGCCACGGTGCGCCCGCGATGCGGCAAGGGCGCCAGGACACCTTCGGCAACGAAGTAGCCCACCAGTACGGCGACGGGGAGGAACAAGCTGATCACCACGACGGACGCCGGCACGGCGACAAAGCCAGCAGCGGCGATGGCCGCCAGGAGGAGCACCCAGAGACCGACGGCGATGACGCCCCGATGCCGGCGCCACATGCCCAAGGTGAGTCCCCAGGAAGCCACGATCACCAACAACAAGTTGCGGCGCATCAGAAGGAGATCGTACGGCAAGGTCGTGTACTGCGCGTCAACCTGAAGCCCGGGCCAGGCTCCGCGAGTCGTCAGCACAACCGCCATCCGTGCGATCCATGGGGCGAGGAGGAGCAGCGAGGCGCCGGCCAGCACAGCGGCGCGCACGAAGCCGACAACGGCGCCTTCGGTTATCCTGTATCCGAGGTAGACCACGACGAACGCTCCGTAGAACACCAGCACCCGATAGTGCACCACTCCCAACCCGGCGACGGACATACTCGCCAGGACGAGCGCCCAGCGCTTCCCGTCTTCTATCCACCACAGGCTGAAAATGAACGCCGTCGGCAACAGCGCGAGCCCCGCCAACTGAGTGTAGCGTCCCCACGTTACGTAGTAAGCGGGCATCAGCGAGATGGTGCCCACCACACCCATCGCTAAAAGGCCTGCCGTTTGTGTAAGGGAGCAGGGGAGCGAGGGGGCAAGGGAGAAGAAAGACGCCTTCGCGTCAGCCCGATTCTCTCTCTCCTTCCCTTCCCCGTTCCTGCACTCCTCTGCTCGCCCACGCATCAAGGTGACCGTCAAACCATAAAGGCCAACGCCAAGCAGGGCGTTCAACACTTGGCCCATGACTAGCACTGCCCGGTGGACCGGCAACCCCGTCAACCAGGCCAGTGCCGCCGCCAGCGCGTGGAAGCCAAAGTGGTAGATAAAAGGACCGCCATCCAGGTAGGGCCCGTAGTCTGAGGGCACCCGCCCCTCCTCAGCGATGAGTCTCGCGATCAGCGTGTGGTGTACGCCGTCCACCCACGCCGACACCGCCAGCCCGCGCGCCTGCCACATGCGGAGTACGAGCGTCAGAGCCAGCAGCCCGCCGAACATTGCCAGCGCCGGCCAGATTGAGCGATCTCGCCAGGGTGCCAGGGGCCGCCAGCGCAGACCCCACAGCCGCCAGAGAGCCAAGATCGCCATCACAGCGAGAACCGCGGACAGCCGAACGGGCGTCAGAGTGACTCCCAGCAGGGTCGTGTACAGGAAGCCCAACGGCAGAATCGCCAAGCTCGCCCCCACCGAGAGCGCTACCTGTAGCATCGGGTCAAGCCCTCGCCTGGCGTGGCTGGATGAGCTGGGCACCGGTAGAGGCCACGCGCCGGCCGGTAATACCAGTAGCAACGCCAGGTAGCCAGGCAAGATGAGGAGCAGGAACGCACACAACACGATCAGCACCGGTTACTCCACAGGCCAGTTTCGGAGAATCAGAACGAGATAGAGCGGCCGCATTGGCCTGGGTGTGGGTGCAAGGGTTGGCGTGGCTGTCACGGTGGGGGTAGACGTCGGTGTTGGCGTAGGGCGTGGACCCATGGCTGGGAACCACAAACGCTGCGCCAGAATATCCAAGCCGGCCTGGCGAAGCTCGGCCCACGACAAGAGGTACTCGACACCGCCGGCGTTGAAGGCCAGCACCGGACCTTCCGCGCCCGGAACGCCCGTAGCTAGCGGGATGTTGGCGTCGGCTGACGGCTCCGGCGTCCCCCGAGGATCTACAAGCTCACCGCTATTCGATAGCAATTGACCATAGAGGTCGCTCGCGCCCGGCGTGCGGCGATCACGCCACACGGCCAAGTAGCCGGTATCATGCACGCCGACGTGCGGCCGCACCTGCAGACCGGCTGCAGACGAAATAGTGACCGGCTCTGAAACAGCTTGCCCATCAGCCGCGACGCGGACGCCATAGACGTTCTCATCCACTGCATTGTCCCACACCAACAGGTACTCCCCGGTGACCGGATTGTACACGACATCGGGAATCGGTGCTGGGTAGGGTTGGGGGAGCGAGCCCCAGATGCGCTGCCTCGGCCCTTGCAGATCGCCAGTCGCGGACAGCCGGCGGTTCTCCAGCCAGACATCCTGGCGCTGCCAGACGATCAGAAACTCGTCGGCCAGGGCGTTATGGGCCACCGCCGGATGGGCGACCGCCTGTGGGTCCGTCGCAACCGTGATCAGTTCGCCCAATGGAACCCCCGTCGGTGAGACTTGCCGGCCCACCACCTCTGTACTGCTATCGGACCCCGTGCTGACTGAGACAAGCAAATAGAGATCAGAGGTCGCGCTGTAGGCGAGGTCCGGCATATGCTGATCGCCGGCCCCGGTGATCAGTGGCGTGTTCGTTGTAGGATCGGCATCTGGCTCTCCATCGGCATTCAAGAGTCGTCCACCGGCGGAGACACGCTGACCGTAAACGTCCCAGTCCTCGCCCCGCGCGTCCTGCCAGACAACTAAGAAGCCGTGGCCCGGCAGACCGGCTGCGACGGTCGGCGATATCTGTGCACCGGCCGCGAGCGAAATGGGGAAATGAGAACCGATGGGTCGTCCGCCATCACCGACGAGGCGGCCGAATACGTCACCAGCCGTGGTGTCGGACCAGACAATGAGATGCCGGCGTGCACCGTCATCGAAAGCGATGACGGGTCCGCGCTGCACACCCGGCCCGGTGAAGATCGCGAAAGACTCGCCAATGTCCGGAGGCGCCGGCTGCCGGGCCACAGCCATGTGGAAGGCTGCCACAATGCACACTGTGACAGCCAGAAACGAGAGGGCGAAGAGCGCCGTTCGTGTTGAGCCTCGCCAAGGTGAACGGGCCCTGGGCAGGGAGCCCTGTGACATCGTGACTGGGGTCAGCCGGCCTGTTGCGTCGCTGACGTGTCTTCCGCAAGCGACGGCGATTCGGCGAAGCGGTGGCGATAGATCAGCACACCAGCGGATACGACGATAGACACAACAGCGATAATCTGAGCTGCCGGAATCCCGCGCACCGTCCACGCATCGGGGCGTTGAAACTCGACGAGAAAACGCCCTATCGGGTACAGAATCAGATAACTGAGCAGAAGATCGCCGGACCGCAGTCGTCCCTCAAACCGACGCGTCAGGTAGAGGAGCGCGCCAACGACCAACAGGTTCCACAGTGATTCGTAGAGGAAAGAGGGATGAAAACGCGCATCGGCCGGCAAATCTCGAAACTGCGGCAATCGATGAGCCGCATCGATGGGAATCCCCCAGGGCAAGCTTGTCGGGTTACCGTAGAGTTCCTGGTTAAAGAAGTTGCCCCAACGACCGATGACCTGTCCCATAGCCAGCCCCATCATGCCAAGATCGGCCCAGTCCAGGAACTTCAAGCCCGCGAAGTATGTATAGGCCAACAAGCCTAAGAGTCCCCCGACAACGGCGCCGTAGATCCCGAGACCACTGATACCCGTGAGCTGCCCATCTCGCCAGAAGCGGATGATGTCAATTGGGTTTTGGCGGTAGTAGTCCCAGCCCTGAGCGCCGCCGGCCGGGCTCGATATGACATGGTACAAGCGGGCACCAATTAGGCCCAGAATGAGGCAGACCACCAAGGCATTCCATATGTGATCTGGGTCCCACCCTCGTCGCTCCGCCTCCAGGCTGGCCAGCCAAGCGCCAACCAATGCCCCGGTAGCAATCAACAAGCCATACCAGTAGACAGTAACAGGTCCAATCTGAAAGGCAATTGGGTCAAGTTGCATGCAGACATCCTTTCGATGATGGTTCGATGATGGTTCGATGATGGATGGTAGGGAGTAAATCGAGTAGAGCGAGGATGATTATAATCAGAGAGTCAGCTGGCGTCAACTGCGGGACTTCGCAATCTCGGCGCAGTGTGCATCCCAAGTTTGTAAAGCCAGTGGCCGACGCTCTCAACCCGCAACAAGTTGCGGCGTCCGGACGCTCAAACTTGCGACGTCCTGAGCGCCGTCCTGAGTTCATCGAAGGGTCTGCCGAAGGGTTCGAGATGGTAACTCAGAGTGGCACGAGAGTTCAGATGATGATTACGTCATT
>JAANWY010000131.1 GCA_018263655.1 Anaerolineales bacterium
GGCACTTTGTCTCGAAATACTCAGGATGACGAGGTATGCCAGGTGTTGAAAGGCTATCTGGAACCGATGTTTGTAAGTGCCGGTCACCTTGGCGGTCTTGAAGTGTAGCTGCCTGAGTAGTTACCCACAATCGTTTTTGACTATCAGGACCCGTAATAGGGCGAGCGTGTCTACTGGTTTGATAGTCAATAACGATCATCCATCGGCCGGACATCGGCCGGCAGAGGAGCGCTTTCTGCCGGCTTTTTTTGTGCAGCCGATCCAAGAGGAACTGTTGAGGAGGTTTTGGATGACAATCTTATCACCTGAACGGAACGCGGAGATCGGTCTTTCAAGGCGGCTTGAGGAGGCCGATCCGGAAGTCTTCGCCGCTATCCGGCATGAAGAACGCCGGCAGCTCGAAGGTATCGAGCTGATCGCATCGGAGAACTACGTAAGTCGAGCCGTGCGCGAGGCGATGGCTTCGGTGATGACGAACAAATACGCCGAGGGCTATCCAGGCAAGCGCTACTACGGTGGCTGTGAGTTCGTCGACGTCGCCGAGCAGTTAGCGCGGGAGCGCGCACTGCGCCTCTTCGGCGCTGACCATGCCAACGTGCAGCCTCATTCAGGCTCCCAGGCCAATTTCGCCGCCTACCTGGCACTCCTGGCGCCCGGCGACACGATTATGGCCATGGACCTCGCGCACGGTGGTCACCTGACTCACGGCAGTTCCGTCAATCTATCTGGCCAGATGTTCAACATCGTCTCATACGGCGTAGAACGCGAGACGGAGCGTATCGACTACGACCAGGTAGCTGAGCTCGCCCGGGAGCACCAGCCGAACTTGATCATCGCCGGCGCCACCGCCTACCCACGATCCATCGACTTCGCCCGCTTCCGAGCGATCGCCGACGAGGTGAGTGCCTACTTCCTGGTTGATATGGCACACATTGCCGGCCTCATCGCCGCAGACTTGCACCCCGACCCAGTTCCTCACGCGGACGTCGTTACGACCACCACACACAAAACACTGCGCGGACCGCGGGGGGGCATGATTCTGACGACCGCAGACCATGCTAAAGCCATCGACCGGGCCGTCTTCCCGGGTACTCAAGGCGGGCCGCTGATGCACGTCGTCGCTGCCAAGGCTGTGTCTTTCAAAGAGGCACTCCAGCCTGCATTCGTCGACTATCAGGCGCGCATCGTCGCTAATGCGCGGGCTTTAGCTAGCCGGCTCCAAGAGAACGGGATACGCATTGTGTCCGGTGGGACAGACAACCACTTGCTGTTAGCCGATCTGTCCGATACCGGTGTGACCGGCAAGGAGGCTGAGGAGGTGCTAGAGCGCGCCGGCATCACGGTTAACAAAAACATGATCCCTTTCGACGAGCGCTCACCATTCGTGACCAGCGGCATTCGCCTGGGGTCGCCGGCTCTCACTACCCGCGGCTTCACCGAGAACGAAATGCGCCTAGTCGCTGACTGGACCACCCAGGTGCTTGCCCACGCGGATCGAGACTCGGTGATTCGTCAGGTTCGCGAGGAAGTCACAGAACTCTGCCTGCGCTTCCCCGTCCCATAGCAATTGCGAGCGACGTCAACGGGTGCCTCCCAGATTTGCAGGGGTTTCCAAACGATAAGCTGGCGGGCAGCGAGTCTCGTGCGCCTCGACCCCTTCGACAGGCCCTTCGATGAACTCAGGACGCCGCCTGGACGCTGCAACTTGTTGCAGGCAAGACCATCGCATGACAGAATGTCCGCCTTATCTTAATAGGTGTCTGCGCGCCAACTTGTAACCTGCAACTGGCGGTGGTATAATGGCTGATGCCTGACCCTGGATCAACCCGAGCGCTTCATTTTGAAATCAGCAGGGATGAAGAGGAGGACTCGATGGAAATCTCAACCAGGAAGCTCAAGCGCGTTACGGTGGTCGATGTGAGCGGACGCATAGACCACGAGACGTCATCCGAATTAGAGAAGACCCTGGACCAACTTATCGAAGATGGGCAGTACAACATCGTCGTCGATATGGCGGACGTGGAGTACATCAGCAGCCGCGGGCTACGCGCCTTACTGGCTGCACGCAAAGAGGTCCGTCGCTGGAATCGCGGTGACTTGCGAATCGCGAATCCGCAGGAGCATGTTCGCGAGACATTTGATCTCGTCGGTTTCACTCAGCTCTTCGAGATGTACGATGATCTTGTCAAGGCCGTCGGCAGTTTCTAAGTCCTTGGCCTGCTCGTGATTGTCAGCCGAGCCTGAGATTCGGTCTCAGGCTCTTTCTTGTCGCCCCAGGCTGCCTGCAAGAACGGCGGCGTGATGAGTTCATGGAATGTCTGGAGTCCGTTTTCGCGTCGAAAAAGCCTGCCTGTGCGCCGTGCCTGCGCCGCCTGTCTGCGTACCTGTCATCCCTTCGGCTCAGCTCAGGACAGGTCTGAACGGAGCGGCGTCCAACTATCAACGACAGCCATGTCCTTCGTGACATCCAACTTGACAAAACGTTCATAAAGCAGACAAGCGGAGTGAAGAATCTACGCGAAACCTTACAGTGGAGGACACCGTTGGTCTTGGATTGGACGTATCGACGGAGATTCTTCGCTGTAAGCGTTCAGGGGGCAACCCATGGAGCATCCCTTCGACAGGCCCTTCGACAGGCCCTTCGACAGGCTCAGGACGCCGCTCAGGACGCCGCTCAGGACGCCGCCTGAGTAGACCGAGGCGAAGCCGAGGTCGTATCGAAGCGACGTCCTGAGTTCATCGAAGGGGGTGCGGCTTGTTCGAAGAACCGTCGCAAACCCGCACCCTTCGATACGGTCTCCACTTCGTTTCGACCTACTCAGGATGCTAGTCCTGATACCTCCTGAACGGTTACTCTTCGCTTTCCCACTTTCGACTATGTATGAGAGTAGATGAGCTGAGAGGGCAACTTCGACTATGTCAGTATCTCACTGAGCCGCTCAGAATGACATATGAGCAGCAATTCCCGTTATGGGGTTCGTAGTAACGGTGCGACTTTCTGAAGTCGCTTCAGTCGTTTGGGCTACGTAACCAGCGACTAAAGTCGCCACTACGAACCTATTCTGGGGCATGATCATCGTTTCGGCCACTAGCTCGGCTTGGATTGCCAAATCCAAGCCGTAACCGCTGGATTTGGCAATCCAGCGGGAGCAGGCGGAAGCCAATAGCCGAAACGATGATCAAGGCCCTATTCTGCATGACAACAGCGCTAGAGCGGGAATTGCTGACATATGAGGGACGTTATAGGGTCCAATCCAGAATCGACTTCTTGGAGGCAGATTGGCCAAAAAGCCCATTCCAAACGTTCCATTGGTGTCGGTAGGGGCAGAGAACCAGTGTCCAAGCTGAAGGTGCATGCCAAGCCCGAGAACTTAGCGCGCATCGCTGCGTTCATCACCGATGTGGCCGAACGTTGGGGTCTAGAATCCAAAGAGGTATTTGGCGTCCAACTGGCCGTCGATGAGGCGTGCACGAACATTATCGAGCATGGCTATGGTGGCGATGAGGCCGGCACGCTAGAAATCAGTTGCCGGCAAGCCGGCAACGAGTGCACGATCACCATCCGCGATTTCGGCCGCCGTTTCGACCCCGACGGCGTACCAGAACCCGATATCGATGCCCCACTTGAAGACCGCCCTGTCGGTGGCCTGGGGCTGTTCTTCATGCGCCAGTTGATGGACAGCGTCGATTTTCAGTTCGATGCAGATCGCGGCAACGTGCTCATCATGACTAAGCGACGGGAGCCGATCGCCGTCCGCGAGCCGGCCGAGGCAGAAGCTGTGCGCGCCGTTGTACCGCGAGGCCGGCTAGATGCTGACCTGGCCCAGGAATTGGAATCGGTGCTCGAAGACTTGATGGAAAACGGTCTTCACCAGCTGATGATTGACTTTCGGCACACCACCTATATTTCCAGTAGTGGCCTGCGTGTTTTGCTTGTGGCGCTCCGCGAGGCGCGGGCGCACAATGGGGACGTCGTGCTATTCAACATGCGGCCCCGAGTGCGCAAAGTCTTCGCCATGTCGGGTTTCGATCAGCTATTCTCCATTTTTGACACCAAAGCGTCCGCTGTGCGGGTCTTTCCAAACGCTACCGACGCAAACTTCGCACCATGAAGCCTGTGGTCACCCGCCTCTACGACTTCGGCCTTGGGCTGGCTGGTCTTGCGATTCTCATTAGCCTCCCCGCTGGGACCCTCTTCACGCACCTCGTCCCGCTGATGTTCTTTGCCGGCCTCTCCCTGGTCATCAAACGCTTCGGATTCCGCGTTTTTGACGCCGCCGGCGGGGGTGCGAGACACCGCCGTAGTCGGGCCAGCGAAGTCACCCACAGTCTAGTTGGCATCGTTGACCTATCCGCTTTGTTGATCTATGGTCCTGTTTTTGGCGGCTGGGTGGCTGTGCTCAGTGAGTTTACCCTGATGGTGCGTCGTCCCCGGTGGACGTGGAGAACGCTGGAGCGCTGGGAGACCGCGCTCTTCAACGCCGGCCTAAAAGCCTTGATGGCACTGGCCGGCGGTGCTGCGTACACGGCATTGGGCGGACACTACCAGCCTGTCCAGCTCACCACCAGACTTCTCCTCCCCCTGGCGGCTCTGTTTCTGGTGTGGTTTGGGCTTGATCACCTCGGCTGGTCTGTTCGAGTTGGGCTCAAAGCCGGCGTCTCGGAAGTTAGTCAGTTTTTGCAGACCATTATCCTGTGGTCGCTCCTGGTCGAATTGGTGCCACTGCCTATGTCGGTGGTGTTGGCTGTGGTGTACGCCAGCCTCGGCTGGTCGATATTCCTCTTGCTCGTCGTCGGATTCGTTGTCACGGGATTCATCATACAACGCTTGATGGAAGCTCGGCGCCGGCTTCGCTCACAGGTTACTCAACTTAGCACGATCAGCGAAGTGAGCCGGCAGGTGGCTGCCATCCCGGAGCTAGAGGACCTGTTTAGACGGGTGGTGGAACTGATTCAAAGCAGCTTCGAGTACGACCACGTACGAATTTTCACGCGGGAGTCGGACGCTGAGCTTGTGTTCCGAGCCAGTACTGGCCCAGGGAATGAGCGGTGGCGCGAGCTAGATTATCGAGTGCCGGTTGGAGAAGATTGCATTGTCGGGTGGGTGGCTGAACGCAGCGAGCCGCTACTAGTCAACGACGTATCCGACGATCCACGCTACGCCGTCGACAAGCCCGGTCTCCTGGTTGAGACGCAGGCAGAGCTGGCCGTGCCCCTCCAAGTTGAAGATCGGGTGGTCGGTGTCCTGGATGTTCAAAATACAGCGCCAGGCACTTTCGACAGCGACGACCTGTTCGTGCTCCAGACGCTGGGAGATCAGATTGCGATGGCCATCGAGGACGCGCGCTTGTACGAGCAAGCCCTGGAACGCGAGCGATTGGAGCAAGAGTTGAACGTGGCGTTGGGCATCCAGACCAGCCTGTTGCCGGCCTCTCTGCCCGACATCGCTGGTTGGGACATCGCGGGAATGTGGCAGCCGGCGCGCAATGTTGCCGGCGATTTCTACGATTTCATCCCGTTGCGCGATGGGCGTTTGGGCATCCTCATCGCTGATGTGTCGGACAAAGGGGTGCCGGCAGCGCTGTTCATGGCGGTGGCGCGAACATTGCTGCGGGCTATGGCCATCGGCAAGGAGACGCCGGCGGCCGCGTTGCAGCGAGCGAACGACTTGATCCTGGCCGACGCCCGAACAGACATGTTCGTGACTGTTTTCTACGTCGTTCTGGATCCCGACACGTCCGCAATCACCTACGTAAATGCGGGCCACGTGCCGCCTTTGCTGTACCGGAGCCAGACGAGTGGCGTTGCCTCGTTACACACGCCGGGCATTGCGCTCGGCGTCATCCCCGACATCGAGTTAGAACAGCGCACTACCACGCTGGCGCCCGGCGATCTCATCGTCCTGTGCACTGACGGAATTACGGAGGCTGTTGACGATGATTACGAGGGCTTCGGCGAAGAGCGCCTGGCGCGCCTCATACTCGAGCACCACGATGCATCGGCCGGCGAACTGGTCGGCGTTATCGAGGATGCTCTGCGCGACTTCGTTGGACCCAAGCCGCCGTTCGATGATCAAGCGCTGCTCGTGCTCAAGCGAGTTGAGTTGGCTATTTCAAACGATTGACTTCTGCCGAATGTGACGTTGTCGAGGTAGTTACCCCGTTCGATCATTCCCTTGTTCGCTGTCCAGATCCAGCCGGCTGGCGATCCCCAGCGTCAGCATGAAGACGTATGCCAGGTCCACCAGGAAGTATGCGTGATCCAGAAAACCGTGAGCCAAAGTGTAGACCATGCTCGCCATAAGGCCGAGTGTCAGCACCTGACCCGTTTCGTCCAGCCGCCGGTACAGCCTCCAGGTCGTTCTGAAAAAAGCCGCAACCAGCCAACACAGCACCACCATTCCCAGAATCCCCAGGCGCGTCCAGAAATCCAGGATCAGGTTGTGAGGATGTGACAGACTGGGATCGTCCCGCGCGCCGGTCAGTAGATATTTTTCCCGATACTGATACAGGAAGTTGTCCAGTCCGACGCCGAGAACCGGATGGTCGCGGATCATGGAAAGCGCCGCCTGCCACAGCTTGATCCGGCGATACGTCGAGCTGCCCGGCGACAGCTCGAACAGCGAACGGATACGGGCGGTGCCGGCAAAGGGCAACACGCTCAGCACGATGGTCAGAACGGTTGCCACGGCGACCGTCAGCGCCCGCCGGCCCCGCACAACCCCCACAAACAGCGCCGCCGCCGGCAGTCCCACCAACCACGCCGCGCGACTGAATGTCAGGAACAGGGCGCCGGCGATGATCAGCCCCGCTGTGCCGTAGAACAAGCGCCGCCAGCGCACCGCCCCCCAGACGGCGACCACGCCGGCGATGGGCGCGACCCGCCCCAGTAACAGACTCAGGTTGTTCGGCGACGGATACACACTCCGCATGCGGCGCACCCCTTCGGCGACGATGACGTCCCCGGAGAAGATGTATTGGTAGAAGCCGTACAGCGCGATCAGCAGGCCGGCCAGCACCAGCGCATCCACCAGTCGCCACACCCCCTCGACAGGGTCGGGGCGACGCCCCCACCGGGATAGCCCCGCTGACCGCACCAAGAAGTAGAGGAGGGCCGAATCGATGATGACAACGCGCAGCTCGTGGATGGCGACGCCGGCGTTGGCGGCGATGAGTGGAGAGGGCAAGCTTATGAGAGCCAGGAAGATTACTGCGTAGTCGAGCGGTGTGAGGCGTGAAACGTGAGACGTGAAGCGTGAAACGTAAAACGTAAAACGTGAAACGTAAAACGTGAAACGTGATGCGTGTTGCGTGTTGCGTGCGTCGTCCTGCGCTTGCCGAAAGGTTGTGTGAATGAGTGCTGAGAGTTGGCGGACGAGCCAGGCGGCGAGGGCCAGCCAGGTGAAGAGTTCGAGAACCGAGACGGGCTGCGGACCGAAGTACTTCGGGTAGCGGAAGACCGGGATGAAGAGCACGATGGTGGCGAGAGCCAGATCCGGGCGCAAGACGAACAGGGCGAACAGGATGAGTAGGTTGGCGAGGGTGAGCACCAGCCAGGGTGAGAGCAGGAAGATGGCGATGACGACGGTGAAGGCCAACTCCCAGCGGGGGAGGCGAACCAGGTGGTCCAGGCGCCAGGCGACGACGCCGGCTGTTACTGCCAGAAGCCCTAGCGCCAGATAGAAAAGCGGGACAGGCGGTACCCCCAGCACGCCGAAGAGGGAAGGCCGGCTGATGATGATGTCGCCATCGGGTGCACGTTGGACGGTGGCGTTGTCGGCCGGCTGCCACTCCGTGCCGGTGAACCACGCATCGGCAGAGTAGCGCCCGAGCCCGACGGTGTCCTGCGAGATTCGGTCAGCGAGAGCGGTGTAGCTCGGCCGTGGCTCCAGGCCGTCATTGAGCAGCGCAAAGCCCTGGATCGGGTCGTCGGGCGGGGCGGCGGGGTCCAGGTGCAGCGCCAGCATAGGGCCCATCCAGGGCCACTCGGCTTGGGCGCGTCGGACTGCTTCGACAGTACGGCGTGCCTGTTTCTGCACATCATCGGTGCCCCAGGGCGGAGCGGGGCCAGACCAGTCGGCCGGCAGCGCGTTCCAGCCGAACTCTACGGCCCAGATCGCCTTGCCGGCATCGCCGTGCCGCGCCATGATCTCGCGCAGCAGCAGGGTGCGTGAGAAGTTCAAGGCATCGGGGTTCACGCGCCGATCGTCGGGACCGGACCAGAAACCCAGTGGTCGGGCGGCCAAAGCGTCGAAGTACGGCGCGGCGCCGGCATCGTACATGCTCTCCAGGAAGTTCACATCGCTCATAGCCCGTTGGCTGTTCTCGGTGGTCGGGGCCAGGCCGGCGTTGAGGACGACAATCTCCGAGTCGATGGATTTGGCTGCTGTGTGAGCGGCCTGCAGATGGGCGACGTACTGGGCTGGATCGGGGCCGGCGGCCCACGGTTCATCTTCGGCGCGGTAGAGCTGAAGGTTCGGCTCGCGCCAGATTTCGGCGGCGGCCAGCCGATCTCCGTAGCGCTCAACCACCGCCGCCGTGAAGTTCGCCAGGTCCGCCGGCTCAGCCGGGAGCGCGCGGGGGTCGGTGGCTGGTGAAGCGCTGGCCCAGGCCGGCGCCCGATCGATGACGAGTATCAGGTGGAGATCGTGTCTGTCCACATCCTCGACGATCTGATCCCATGGCGACCATTCGTACTTGCCTTGCTGTGGTTCGACCTGATTCCAGGGTAGGACTTGGCGTACCCAACGGAATCCGTCGCTAGCGAGTTGGCTCAGGACTTGGTCGCGCTCCGCCGGCGTATACTGTTCGAGAGCGGTGTTCACACCGTAGGGGTAGACGCTGGCGAGAGGAATCTCGGGTGACTGCCCGTACGCGATGCCGCGGTGGAGCCAATGCTGGCCGAAGGCAGCCAAGGACCCCGTGAACAGCAGGGCTGCGAGGCACAGGACGTACAAGATGACGCCGAGCCGGCGCCGATTAGGAGTAGGCATAGCAATGCGATGTCAATCCTACCACAGCGGCTGCGCCGAAGCAAGCCGAATGGGAGCACCGTGGGGTAGGTGCACCAACGACTTGCTACAATGCTGGGCGAAGGTCTCCCGA
The DNA here is from genome assembly GCA_018263655.1 of Anaerolineales bacterium. Lineage (GTDB taxonomy): Bacteria > Chloroflexota > Anaerolineae > Epilineales > JAANWY01 > JAANWY01. The sequence continues at coordinate 9,105 of JAANWY010000131.1, forward strand.
CCGAGCCCGTATACCTCGGTCGGGAGACTCTCGGCGAGCTCCGTCGAAGAGCCCGTATACGCCTCGGTCAGGAGACCTTCGGCGATCGTGATAACAAGTCCTTAGTGCGCCCCCGCCGACAGCGAATTTGCACCGTAACACCACAGATGCTATAATTGGGCGTTGCAGCTTTTGCGAACATGTTGCGAACATGTATTGTAACATGTTCTTGAGCATAATGTACGATGCCCTGGCCTCGTCACATAGCCTCTTCGCATAGCGGCTGGCTGCGGTCAGGGGTCCTTTGTGAAAGCCATTACCCA
>JAANWY010000132.1 GCA_018263655.1 Anaerolineales bacterium
CCCTTCGACAGGCCCTTCGACAGGCTCAGGACGCCGCTCAGGACGCCGCCTGAGTAGACCGAGGCGAAGCCGAGGTCGTATCGAAGCGACGTCCTGAGTTCATCGAAGGGGGTGCGGCTTGTTCGAAGAACCGTCGCAAACCCGCACCCTTCGATACGGTCTCCACTTCGTTTCGACCTACTCAGGATGCTAGTCCTGATACCCCCTGAACGGTTACTAGTTCCCTCTGAGATCCGAAAACGAAAGGGGCGAATCATGACTGTTGAACAGCAATCGAAGACCCTTCGCCTTGGCTCGGCCGACTTGCAGGTCAGCCGGCTAGGCATCGGCACGTGGGCCTGGGGGGATCGGCTCTTCTGGGGCTTCGGAGGGGACTACGACGAAAGCGATGTGGAGGCGGCCTTCCAGGCCAGCTTGGACGCCGGCATCAACTTCTTCGACACCGCCGAAATCTACGGCTTCGGGCGTTCGGAGAAGCTCTTGGGACAGTTCAGCCGTGAATCTGGACAACGGGTGGTGGTCGCAACCAAGTTCTTCCCGTACCCCTGGCGCTGGCGTCGCAAGAGCTTGCTGGACGCCCTGCGCGGGAGTTTGGGGCGTCTGGGGCTGAGTCAGGTAGACGTCTATCAGATTCACTGGCCGTACCCGCCGGTGCCTATCGAGAGTTGGGCAGCCGGCCTGGCCGATGCGGTCGACGCCGGCCTGGTCCGCGCCGTCGGCGTGTCCAACTACAACGTCGATCAGATGCGGCGCGCCCACGCGGTCCTCGCCAGCCGCGGTGTGCCGTTGGCCGCCAACCAGGTGGAATACAGCCTGCTCGAACGCGAGCCGGAGCGCAACGGTTTGCTCGACGCCTGTCGTGAGCTAGGGGTCACGCTGATTGCCTACAGCCCACTGGCGCAGGGGCTACTGACCGGCAAATACACGCCAGACAACACCCCCTCCGGTGCGCGCAGTTTCCGCTACAACCGACAGTACGTGGGCGGCGTCCAGCCGCTGGTTGCCCTACTGCGGCAGCTTGGCGCAGTACATGGCGGAAAGACGCCGGCTCAGGTAGCTCTGAACTGGGTGATCTGCAAGGGCGCGATTCCGATCCCCGGGGCGAAGAACGCCCGCCAAGCGCAGGAGAACGCCGGAGCACTGGGCTGGCGCCTGACCGGCGGCCAGGTGGCCGCTCTAGATGAGGTTTCTGCCAAGTTTCAGCCTGCATGAGGGCGCATAACACTTGGGGGACCACCATCTACGAGCCAATGTTCACAATGCGTATTGCGTATTCCGTACTGCGTAAGCGGCCTACGTATGCAAGACCATTACGCAATACGCAGTACGCAATACGCTTGATTCGGACCAAATTTAGAATTCCTGCCCGATGCACAGTCATTCGAGATTTGGCGGTCAGCATGCTGAGTAGCGAGCGTATCGAAGCGTGCTGACCGCCAAATCTCGAATTGCTGGTCCGACGCAGCACTCATTGACAACGCCCCATTCGCCAACTATAATCTGCCGCTGAGGCAATACTCATGACAGAATCTGTGTTCTTCTCCGTCTCTCAACTGAACCGCCATGTGCGCGGACTGCTGGAGGCCGACTCGTCGCTGCGGGACTGCTGGGTGGAAGGTGAAGTGTCCAACTACTCGCAAGCGGCCTCGGGCCACGTCTACTTCACCCTTAAGGACGAATCGGCGCGCCTGTCGTGCGTGATGTGGCGGTCGAACGCCGAACGGCAAACGTACACCCCTGACCACGGCGACGCTGTTCTGTGTCACGGCCACGTGTCGGTCTACGAGGCCCAAGGCCGCTATCAGCTCTACGTCAATGAGGTTCAACCGGCCGGCCGCGGCGTCCTCCACCTGGAGTTCGAGGCCCTCAAGAAAAAATTGGCCGCCGAGGGGCTGTTCGACGACGAACGGAAGCGCCCCCTGCCGGCTTACGCCCGTCGCATCGGCGTTGTGACATCGCCGCAGGCAGCCGCCTTGCGGGACGTCTGCAACGTGTTGGCGCGACGCTACGCTCTCCCCGACGTCATCCTGGCCCCGACGCTGGTCCAGGGTGATGAGGCGCCGGCTCAGATTGTCGCGGCATTGGAAGCGGTGAACCAGTTAGGCGTTGACGTGGTGATACTGACGCGTGGCGGCGGCTCGCTGGAAGAGCTCTGGGCCTTCAACGACGAGCGCGTCGCGCGGGCTGTCGCCGCCTCGCAGGCCCCCGTCGTGTGCGGTGTCGGGCACGAGACCGACTACACCATCGCCGACTTCGCCGCCGACGTGCGCGCGCCGACGCCTTCCGCCGCGGCGGAGCTCGTCGTGCCTGACCAAGCGGAGCTGCGACACACACTGCGGAGCCTGCGCATGCGACTGTTGGCCGGCATCGATCAGCAGTTGGACGCGAAGGACCGACAAGTCGAACGACAGCGTCAGGCGCTGGCACGTCACTCGCCGGCGCGTACCGTGAACGAGTACCGGCAGCGGGTCGACGGGTTCGCTCGGACAAGCCGGCGCGTGGTGATACATCGCCTGGCCTTGGCGCGCGAGCAGCTCAAGAGTCGCGTCACGCAGCTGCACGCGCTGGACCCCAAAGCCACGCTGGCCAGGGGCTACGCCATCGTCAGCCGGCTGGACGATGGGCGGACAGTCACCAGCGTGCGCCACGCACATCCAGGCGACGCCCTCTGGGTCCAGGTCAAGGACGGCACTTTCGAGAGCGTCGTTGGTCGGGGCAAGAGGCGGCGGGCGACCGATACCGACCGTTCGGCCGGCGCCGATCAGTTAGGGTTGGAACTCTAACTTGACAATGTTAAATTCTGTGTTTCCCCCTCTGCAAAGAGCGTTTTGGGGTCAAATCCGGAATCGACTTTTTGGAGAGAAATCGGCCCAAAAGCCCGTTCTAAACATTCCATGGTAGAATAGAAGCCAATGACCAAGATCAACATCTTTGACCGCACTCTGAAGATCATTGCCCGCAACTACGCCGACCTGTTGCTGCGGCTGGCTTTCCCCGATGTCCCCGTCCGCCTGGTCAGTACGCTGGAGAACGTCGAGCTCTCCTTGCCGGTGCGGGCGGTGGATTTCGTCCACCGTGTCGAGTACGAGGCCCAAGAGTACATCCTGCACCTGGAGTTCCAGTTGGAGCACCAGGCGGACTTTCCCCGGCGGATGTGCGGCTACTATGGCGCCCTGACTGACCAGTTCGAGCAGCCGGTGATGACGCTGGCCTTGTATCTGAAGCCGCGTCAGTCACCCATTCCTAACGAGTACGTAGTGACGTTGGGCGAGCAGGTGATCAATCGTTTCACCTATCCGGTGATTCCGTTGTGGGACTACGTGGAAGAGATACGCAGTGGTCAGTATCGAGAGTTGGCCCCGTTGCTGACGATGCTGGTACGCAAGCCTGATCGGGATTTGCTGAGAGAGGAACGGGAGCTGATTCGGCAGGAGCCGGACGAGCGGAGACGGACAGACCTGCTGGCTTTGGCAGTGACGATTGCCACGCGCTATTTCGACAAGGCGTTTCTGTGGCGCTTTTTTCGAGAGGAGTTGGAACAGATGCGAGAGGCAACGTTCATAGAAGATTGGATTCAAGAAGGCATTGAGCAAGGGCGCCAGCAAGGGCGCCAGCAAGGGCTTCAGCAAGGGCTTCAGCGAGGGCGCCAGGAGGGGCTTCAGGAGAACCTTCAGGAGAACATCCTGCAGGTCTTGCGGGCTCGCTTTGAGCTGTCTCAGCAGAGGGAAGAGTCTCTGGCAAGCCAGCTGGAGATGGTTGACGACCTGGACGCCCTGAGAGACCTGTTCAACCATGCCCTGCTGGACGTTACCCTGACTGACTTTGGCACCCAACTGGAGCGGGCGGCGGCTAGCTTTGGCCGGTAGTTTCGGTCGGCAGTTTTGCCTGTCCTGAGCACTTCGACTGCGCTCAGTGTAAACTCGGCATGGTTCAGTTTGGCCAAAACCCTGGTTGACAATTAACACCAAGCAAACTTGACGATAACAGGACTGATAAATCTATGACTGACGAACTGTCCTTCGAAGAAGCCTTCGAAGAACTGCAGAAAACCGTCGCCCAACTGGAAGAGGACGACCTGCCGCTCGAAAAGGCGCTTGACCTCTTCGAGCGCGGCACAACCCTCGCCCAGCGCTGTGAAACCCTGCTGGATGAGGCGGAGCTGCGGGTCAAGCAACTCGTCCCTGCGGATGACGGTGACGGCTACGACGTGACCCCGTTCGAGGAACGCTGACCGACGGAATGAGCGTCCGCGATATCCTCGATAACCAAGTCCTGGCGACCAGCTTTGCCGCTTGGGTCGTCGCACAGTTACTCAAAGTTGTTGTGGATTCCGCCATGAGTCGGGGTCTCGATGTTTCAAGCTGGGCCAGCGCCGGCGGCATGCCGAGTTCGCACTCTGCGTTAGTAGCGGCTATAGCGACCTCCATCGGCCTGCGCCACGGATTCTCCTCCGACCTCTTCGCTCTGGCGCTTGTTTTCGCTTTGGTCGTCATGTACGATGCAGCCGGTGTGCGGCGCGCAGCCAGCATCCAGGCGCGTATTCTCAACCAGATGATGGATGAGTTGTTCCAGGGGCATCCGATCAACGAGGAACGGCTGCGCGAGTTTCTGGGGCACACGCCGGTGGAGGTGTTCGCCGGCGCCGCGATCGGTGTACTGTTCGCGTGGTGGTTGGCAGCATAGGGGAGGACTGTGTCCACGATTCTTGTCGTTGATGACGAACGAAACATCGTCGAGCTGGCCGAGATGTACCTGGCGAGGGAAGGGTATGAGATTCTCCGGGCCGGCGATGGCCAGGCGGCCCTCGACACGGTTCGCCAGAAGCGGCCGGACCTCGTCGTGCTGGACATCATGCTGCCCGAGCTGGACGGTTGGGAAGTCTGCCGGCGGCTGCGCGGCGACGGAGACGATACGCCCGTCATCATGCTGACGGCACGCGACGAAGACGTGGACAAGATCGTCGGGCTGGAGATGGGGGCCGACGACTACATGACCAAGCCGTTCAACCCACGCGAGCTCGTGGCGCGCGTCAAGGCCGTCCTGCGCCGGGCGGAATCTGACACCTCCACCCACGACGAAGTGATCGCTGTCGGCGACGTAGTGATCGACCCAGAGCGGCGTGAGGTGACGGCTGCCGGCGAGGCCGTTTCCCTGCGCGCCAAAGAGTTCGATCTGTTGGCCCATTTTGGCCGGCACCTGCGCCTGGTGCTCAGCCGCGAACAGCTCTTGGATGCCGTCTGGGGGTACGATTTCTACGGCGATACCCGGACGGTCGATGTGCACGTGGCCCACCTGCGCAGCAAGCTGTCCAAGAGCGAACAGATCGAAATCGAGACGGTTTGGGGCATTGGCTACAAACTGGTAGAGAAAACAGAGAATGGTTGAGTTACTTTCGTATCCATTCAGGTCGCGGGAACCCTTGCGAAGGTTGTGAGCAGCCTTGGCAACAGACCGATTTTCGACTGGCGAGGACCTTCAGCCTGAACCCGATTGGCAAACCTTCGCAAGGGTAGCTGAACGCTGAGGCCCCTTGGTAAGGAGTAACATTTTGAGAGATTATGAGTTGCTGATCCCCGGACCGGCGTCCGTCGATGACGCAGTCCTCGAAGCGTTGGCTCAACCGGTGCCCGCCCACTACGGCACAGGATGGCTCACCGTCTACAATGATGTCGTCGCCGGCCTCGAGCAGGTATTTCAGACACAAGACGACCTGTTCACGCTCCCTTCATCGGGCAGCGGCGCCCTTGATGCATGCATCGGGAGCCTACTAGCCCCGGGACAGCGGATGTTGGTCGGCGACAACGGCTTCTTTGGTGCACGACTGGCCGAAATTGCCCGCGCTTACCGGGTCGAAGCGATCACGGTCAAGGCGCCACCTGGCCACCCCCTTGATCCGGATGCTGTAGCAGCGCGCCTCGCCAACACGCCGGATGTCACCGCGGTGGGGTTGGTCCACCATGAGACATCGACTGGCGTCAGCAACCCGGTAGGCGAGATCGCACAAGTCGCGCACGACCATGACACCCCCATCGTGGTCGATGCGGTCTCCTCAATGGGCGGCATGTCTGTGCCGGTCGATGATTGGGGGATCGATCTGTGCGTGACCGTGGCAAACAAGTGCTTGGGAAGCATCACCGGGGTAGCCCCTACGTCGGTCAGCGAGCGGGCCTGGACAATGATCGATCAGAACCCCCATGAACCTGGATGGTATGCGAATTTGAAAATCTGGCGGCGCTACGCGCAGGAGTGGGCCAAATGGCACCCCTACCCGGTGACCATGCCGGGGAACGTACTCCTGGCTTTGCAAGCTTCTGTGCACCACATCCTGGAAGAGGGGCTGGCGGCGCGTTTTGGGCGTCACGCGGATGTCGCCCGCCGCACGCGGGAGGGATTGCGTGCGCTGGGCTTCGAGATGTTCGTCGATGACGAATGGGCCTCACCTGTTACCACGGCCGTCTGTGTACCGGATGGCGTATCGTTTTCGGCGCTGTCTCACTACCTCCGCGACGAGCACGGTCTCATGATTTCCGGCGGTATACAAGAGCTAGCCGGCAAGATTTTCCGCGTCGGACACATGGGGCGTGCAGCGCACCTGGACGTCGTCGAGCGGTTCCTGGCCGCCGTCGAAGCTTTCGTGGACGATGTGTGATGGGCGTTGCGTGGCCGTTGTCAGTTTTGACTATCAGGATCGGTAATAGAGCGGGCAGGATACCGTGTTTGATAGTCAGAACTATTTACACTCTCTTTACATTTCGGCAATCATCCCGCAACGTTGATCACCTAAGCTGGTAGCGGGTCATGTTCAAGACTTTGCGCGCCAAGCTCATCGCGACGTACGCCGTCGTCGTCATCTTGTGTCTCGTGCTGGCCGGCTCGGCCGCGGTATATCTGTTCAATAGCTACCAGGAACAGACAAGCCGGCGGAACATGCGGTTGCTCGTCACTACACTGGTCAGCCAGGTTCGAGGAATGGCATCGCGCCAGGCGACCATGCCAGAGATTACGCGACGTGTGGAGCAACTCGCAACCGAAGTCGGTGCACGTCTGCTCGTTCTAGACGACCAAGGTCGCGTCCTTCTGGATTCCGACGGGACGCCCGCAAGCGGTCTTCGGCTGCAACCACCGCCAGGCGAGACAGATCTACTCCGCCGGCCGCTAAGTCGCTTCGTAGACTCATCAGGGCAAGCCTACTATTATCTCACCGCGCGACTCCCGAGGCGCATGCGAATGAATGCGGGGGTGGCAGTCTACTTGGCTTTGGCATTACGTGTTCGTGAGATGGGGGGCGCCTGGCAGGAATTGGCGCCATCGCTCTTGGTCAGCGGAGGCGTCGTCTTTGTGCTGGCGACTCTTTTTGGCGGTTTGCTGTCGCGTTCCATCCGCCGCCCCATCCAGCGAATGACGGCCGCCACAGAAGCCATGGCCCAGGGCGACTACGCTCAGCAGATCGCAGTCCAGGGTGATGACGAAGTGGCGCGGCTGGCGCGGTCTTTCAACACGATGGCTCAGGAGGTGGACCGCGCTCACCGTATGCAGCGCGACTTCGTGGCCAACGTCTCGCACGACTTGAAGACGCCGCTCACGTCGATACAGGGCTTCGCCCAGGCACTGCTAGACGGCACGGCGGAGGATTCTGAATCGCGTCGCCGCGCCGCCCAGGTGATCTACGAGGAAGCGGACAGAATGCGCCGGCTGGTCCAGGTATTGCTGGAACTTGCGAAACTGGAATCGGGGCAGATCAAACTGGCCCGGGAGTCGATCGATTTAGGAGCGATTCTGAAGGAAGCGATGGAGCGGGCGCTGCCGTTGGCGGAGACGCGAGAGATCTCCGTCAACCTGCGGGCGCCGGCTTCGCTGCCGGCAATCCGGGGCGACGCACATCGGCTGTCCCAGGTGTTCAACAATCTTCTGGACAACGCCGTGGCCTACACGCCGGCCGGCGGCTCCGTGGAAATCACGGCCGCCCCGACCTCCGAGGGCACGTTGGAGATCGTCGTGTCGGATACCGGGCGTGGGATCCCGTCCGAGGACTTGCCCCGAATCTTCGAGCGGTTCTACCAGGCTGACAAGGCGCGGGCCGACCGCCGGGGCACCGGGCTGGGACTGTCCATCGTGCAGGAAATTGTCGCCGCGCACGGCGGGCGCGTCACCGCGGCCAGCCAACCTGACCAAGGGACGCGCTTTACCGTGACGTTACCCATTGATAATCCGACCCATGACTGACCTAATCCTCAAACCTGGTCGCGAGAAACCGATTCAGAACCGGCACCCGTGGGTATTCTCCGGGGCGATTCGTGAGATAGACGGTGACTTCGAGCCTGGCGATGTTGTCACGGTGCGAGCGCACGATCGCCAATTCTTGGGGCGTGGATATTTCAACCCCGAGTCGCAGATTGCCGTGCGCATGTTGACCTGGTCTGATGAAGCGATTGATGAGGCGTTCTGGCGCCGCCGGCTCCAACAGGCCATCGCTGTGCGCGATGAGATCACGGGCCTGCGAGATACAACAGCCTATCGGCTGGTGAACGCCGAGTCTGATGGCTTGCCGGGCTTGATCGTGGATCGCTACAACGATTTCCTCGTTATCCAGGCACTGACGTTGGGCATCGAACGCTGGAAGGAGATGCTCATTGAGTGGCTGACGGCGCTGCTCGAGCCCCAGGGGATCGTCGAGCGCAGTGATGTGGATGTGCGGGCGAAGGAGGGGCTGCCGGCCGTCGTCGAGGCGCCGGCTGGCGGGAGGCCGCCAGACCTAATCGAGATCCAGGAACACGGCCGGCGCTTCCTGGTCGATCTGATGCACGGCCACAAGACCGGCTTCTACCTGGACCAGCGCGTGAATCGGCGGCGGATCGCCGGGTATGCTCGTGACCGAGAGGTTCTGAACGCCTTCGCCTACACGGGCGGATTCGGCATTTACGCCACGGCGGCCGGCGCAACGTCGGTGGTCCACATCGATACGTCGGAGGAGGCGCTGGAACTGGCCCGCCGGAATGTGGCGCTGAACGAAGCAAGCGATGTCTCTCACGCGTACGTGGCCGGCGACGTCTTCCAGGTGCTGCGCGATTACCGAGACACCGGACGCCAATTCGACCTGATCGTGTTGGACCCGCCCAAGTTCGCGCACACCAAGTCACAGGTGAGGGCTGCGTGTCGGGGCTACAAGGACATCAACTGGCTGGCCTTCCGCCTGCTGCGGTCCGGCGGTGTGTTGTTCACCTTCTCGTGTTCGGGGCTCGTATCGCCGGAGTTGTTTCAGAAAGTCGTCTTCGGCGCCGCCATGGATGCCGGCCGCGATGCACAAGTTCTGGAGAGGCTCACTCAAGCCCCCGACCACGCCTTCCGGCTGTCGTTCCCCGAAGGTGAATATCTCAAGGGGTTCGTATGTCGCGTTGCCGAGTAGCTTGGCAATGTCACATTAG